>CAYXFW010000130.1:1991-7352 GCA_964464305.1 uncultured Verrucomicrobiota bacterium | reverse complement strand
CAGACCGCTCATGGCCGTCCCTCCGTCTGACGACCGCGAAGGTACCGCGTCCGCCTCCGCCCCTCAATCCGCCCACGGTCCCGGTCCCTCCAGCCTCCGTGCCCCGGTGTGCCCTGCCGGAATCCGGGTGTATCATTATCGAGTGCGATCGCACTCGATAATGATACACTCGCCCGGATGGAGGACGTGGCCATGGAGTGGTTTCATCATCCGGACTTCTGTCCGAGGATCGTGGTACGGAGGGCGGCGGAGGAGTTGTTCGACCTTACGGTTGGGATGGTCGAGTGGGTCTTCTCGCGCGGGCGGGCCGGCCTGGTATTCCCGCTGTCGACGAAGCCGGGGGAGACCCGGTACCGCATGGCGCAACATCGAATTCGGAAGGCGGGTTTTGTCGCGTACCGGCGGACGCGTGGACAGCCTCCGGTTCTGCGACTGACGCCGGAAGGGGAACGCCGGGTGCCCGACATCCTCCGGCCCGAGCGCCGCTGGAACCGGACGTGGAGCGGCCGGTGGCAAATGCTGGTGTACGACGTGCCCGAGACGCAGCGCGTCTACAGGAATCATCTTCGGTCCTTCTTGAAGCGGATGCGGATGGGGCGGCTCCAGAACAGCGTGTGGATCACGCCGGACGACATCCGGCCCGAGTACGCCGATCTTGCGGAAGCGGCGGCGACGGGCGATTACGCCATGCTGGTGGAGGCTCGCCCCGTCCTCGGCATGACGGGAGTCCGGGTGGCAGAAATCGCATGGGATTTCGAACGCCTTGCCGCCGGGCATGCGTGGTATGTCGCGGCGGTGGACGGCGCGGTCCAGCAGGTCGCCCGGGCCGCGCCCTCGCGCGATGAGGGATGGGCCCTCCTGCGGCGGGACTTGAACGCCTATCTTGCCGTCATGAGCGACGATCCGCTCCTGCCGCGGAAACTCTGGCCCGGGGGATATCGCGGTCCGGACGTCGTGGCTGCACACCGGCGGCTGATCGCGGCCGTCCACGCCGCCATGCCCTGAGCCGTCCGTCGCCTTCCGCCGGGAACCCACGCTCCGAATGTATCATGATGGAGTGCGATCGCACTCGATAATGATACACCACAGAGGACAGGGGGGTTGCGGCTTGCGCGGCGGGACGGTCCCGACCATGATTGGGGTCTTAACGACGGGAGCGGGTATGACGAGGATTGTTGTCGTGGGCGCGGCGGGGCGCATGGGGCGGGTCTTGATCCGGTGTATCCGGACCGGTGCGGTTCCGGAGGTGTCGCTGGCGGGCGCGGTGGACCTGTGGGATTGCCCGGAGATCCACAAGGATGCCGGCGTCATGGCTGGCGCCGGCGAGGCGGGCGTCCAAGTAACGAGCGACCTGGCGGCGGTCGCGTCCGGGGCGGATGTCATCGTCGATTTCAGCTCGCACCACGGTACGTCGGGCAACGCGCCGCGTTGCGCGGAGTGGGGCAAGCCGCTGGTCATCGGCACCACCGGGCTCAGCGCGGAGCAGGATGCCGCCATCCGCGCCGCCGCGGGACGGATCCCCATCGTCATGGCGCCGAACATGAGCCTCGGCATGAACCTGCTGTTTGCGCTGCTCGAGCAGGCCGGGCGCACGCTGAAGGACAAGGGCTATGACGTCGAGATTGTCGAGCGGCACCATCGTCTGAAGAAGGATGCGCCCAGCGGAACGGCGCTGGGGCTCGGCCGGGCGGTGGCGAAGGGGATGGACTGGAACCTCGACGAGGTGGCCGTCCACGGCCGCCAGGGCGTTTCCAAGGACATCCGTCCCGACCGGCAGATCGGCTTCCATGCGGTGCGCGGCGGCGATTTCGTCGGCGATCACACGGTCATCTTCGCGACGACCGGCGAGAGCCTCGAATTCTCGCATCGGGCCACCAGCCGCGACACCTTTGCCATCGGCGCGTTGCAGGCGGCGAAATGGGTGGCCGGGCGCGCGGCGGGGCTCTACTCAATGCGCGACGTGCTGGGGGTGTAGGGCCGATAGCCCATCGCCGATGGCCCATGGAGGGGCGGCCATGCACTACGCCGCCTGGCGCGATGCCGTCGCCGGCTGGATGGCCGGGCCGCGGTGCGGCGAGCCGATGGTGGGGTTGATGCCGGAGTAGGCGCGAGGCGGGGCGCCCGCCCCCTGCGCTCTCATTGCGCCGTCGCGGCGATCAGGCCGAGGTGGATGGCGATGGCGCGGGCGAGGTCGCGGCCGAGCGCGCGGGCGGAGTCCGCGTTGACCTCTGCGCCGCCGGCGTTGGCGTAGGGGATCTCCATGGTGTTGGCAAACCCGATGCCCGGCAGATCCCGGACCCAGCGGCTGAAGCTGCGGCCGGCGCCGTAGTTCCCCGTCGTGTTCCACGCGGTGCCGAAGGGGATGTTGTGCTTCGGCGAATACGGCAGCGGTCCCCGACGCGTTTCCGCGAGCAGGGTCGAGAAGGCGGCCAGGTGGTCCGCCGCGACGGCGTCCTCGGGGCCGGGGAAGTAGATCCGCTCGTTCGTGTCGCCGCCGGACAGGTAGGGGCAGTGCAGGTCGAGCGCAAAGCGGAGCCGGCCGCCGGACCAGCGCGGAATCTGCTTGCGGATCGCGGCGACGGTTGCGTGGACGGACTCCCCGACATAGTCGCGGTTGTGGTCGCGCGGCGCCCGATTCTTCCCCTGGTCGCCGTCCTCGACGCCGTCCTTGTCGACAAACGGAACGGCCATCACCTCGACCCGCTCGCGCCACGCGCGGCCCACGGCGTCGTCCGCCAGCACGGATTCAAGGATTCCTTCCAGCGCGAAACTCGCCAGGCTCTCGCACGCATGGTGCCGCGTCGTCAGCAGCACGCGCATCTCGGGGTCGCGGCCCAATGCGCCCGCGCGCAGCAGTTCCGCGTCGCGCCCTTTCGGCGTCCGACAGAGCGTTTCGCGGACGAGTGCGGGGTTGCCGCGGTGCCGTACGAGAAAGCGGAGCAGGTCGGATTCCTGGTAGGGGACGGTCATGGAGAAGCGGACTTCGGGCGCATTGGACGGCACAGCGAAGGCGAATTCCCATGCCTTGGGCTCCGCGATGCGGGTGACGGCGTTCGCTCCGAGCCACGCCCAGTTCGTTCCGCCGTCGAGGCTCACTGCAGGCCCGCGGGCGCCGATCGGGTTGCGTTCGGGGAACCGGATGCGGACGGATTCGCCCGCGGCGCCGCGGATACGGAGGTTCCAGTAGAACCACCACTGCCCCTTCTGCGTGTCGCGCAGGTCGGGGCGGACGGTGGCGGTTCCGTTCTCGATGCGTTCGACGACGATATTGCCGCCGGGATAGTCCGCGTCGACCGTCCATCCGGCCGCAGAGGCCGGGAAGCACGAAATCCAAAGCCCGAAGCACGCGCCAAATCTCAAACAGGAAATCCGGAATCCCGGACGGGGTTCCGTGTGCCAGGGGCCGGACTGACACCTGGATCCTGGCACCGGGTTTCTCCCTACAGCAGCTTCACCCGCGGCAGGTCTTGGAGATCGACCATGCCGACGACGCGATCGCTGGCGTCCACGACGACCAGATCGTCGATGGCATGCTTCTCGAAAGTCGCCAGCACATCCACCGCCAGTTGGTCGTCCCGGACACGGATGGGGTTGGCGGTCATGACCTCGGCCACCGGCCGGGCGCCGAGATTGTCCTGGCCGGTCATGTGGCGGCGCAGATCGCCATCGGTGAAGATACCGGCCAGCCGGCCGTCCCCGGCGACCACGGCCACGGAGCCTGCGCGGGCGCCGGTCATGGCGACGACCGCATCGCGGACGAGGGCGTTGAGCGGGACAAGGGCGACCCGGTCGCCCGTGCGCATGATGTCGCGGACGCGCAGCAGGAGCGCCCGTCCGATGGCGCCGCCGGGATGCAGCTTCGCGTAGTCCTCGCGTCGGAATCCGCGCGCGCCCAGAAGCGTCATGGCCAGGGCATCGCCCACCGCCAGCGTGGCGGTCGTGCTGGCCGTGGGGGCCATGTTGAACGGGCAGGCTTCCCGCGAAACGCGAACCAGCAGGACCACATCGCTGACGCGCGCGAGGGGGCCATCCGCCTCACCGGTCAGGGCGATGACCGGGACCGCGAAGCGCCGGATTGCGGGGACCAGCGCCAGCAATTCGTCGGACGCGCCGCTGTAGCTGAGCGCGAGAACGGTGTCGTTTCCCTGCACGATGCCGAGGTCGCCGTGCATGGCGTCGGAGGGATGCAGCACGACGGCGGGCGACCCGGTGCTGGTGAGTGTGGCCGCGATCTTCTGGGCGATGGGCAGGTTCTTTCCAACGCCGGACAGGATGACCTTTCCACCGGCCGCCAGCCGGGGAAGAATGGTCTCCACGGTGCGCGTGAATCCACCGTCGAGCGCATCGCGGACGCGCTGCAACTCGGCGATCTCGATGTCCAGGACCTCGCGGCCCCTCTGTACGTAGTCGGTCATGGATCTCCCGCCGGGATCGTCCAACCCTTGGAAACCGCCGCCTCGAAGGCTTCCAACCCTTGGAAAGTTCGCGGCGGGCCTCTGAACCTTGGAAACCAAGGGGAGATTCCCAAAGTCCGGGCTGCGGCGCAACGGTAAACCGCCGAGGGGCAAGAGGGGTTCGGCCGCCGCGAGGGCGGATCCGTGTTCCAGGGAGGCGCTTGCCCGGTTTTCCGGCCCACCGGGGCAAGCCCGGTGGGGCCGTCATACGGGGGGAAGTCGGGGCGGGTGCGGATGTCAGGCGATGCGGGCGAAGGCGGCGACGGCACGGTCGAGTTGGTCCGTCGTGTGGGCGGCCGAGACCTGGGTACGAATGCGGGCCTTGCCTTCGGGGACGACCGGGTACGAGAAGGCGACGACATAGATGCCTTCCTCCAGCATCCGCGCCGCCATCGCCTGGGCCTTGCGCGCGTCGCCGATCAGGATCGGGACGATCGGGTGGTCGCCGGCCGGAATGGCGAAGCCCGCGGCCGCGAGGGCGGTGCGGTAGTGGCGCGTGTTGGCCTCAAGCCGGTCGCGCAGGCCGGTCGAGCGTTCGAGCCGGTCGAGGACGGCGAGCGTGGTCGCGGCGATCGCGGGCGCGAGGGTGTTGGAGAAGAGGTAGGGGCGCGACCGCTGGCGGAGCAGGTCGATGATCTCGCGGCGTCCCGCCGTGTAGCCGCCGCTGGCGCCGCCGAGGGCCTTGCCGAGCGTGCCGGTGAGGACGTCCACGCGGTCGCGGCAGCCGAAGCGTTCGGGGGTTCCGCGGCCGGTGGGACCGACGAAGCCGACGGCGTGGGAGTCGTCGACCATCACGAGAGCGTCGTGTGCCGCGGCGAGGTCGCAGATCCGGTCCAGCGGGGCGAGGGTGCCCTCCATGCTGAACACGCCGTCGGTGATCACCATCCGCAGGCGGCAGGACTGGGCC
>CAYXFW010000130.1:0-1981 GCA_964464305.1 uncultured Verrucomicrobiota bacterium | reverse complement strand
CGTCGGTGGCAACGAGACGGAATCGGGCGTCCTGCGCCTCGACCAGCCGCGCCTCAAGGTCGGCCATGTCTGCATTCCGGTAGCGCAGGCGGCGCGCCTTGCAGAGGCGGATGCCGTCGATGATGCTCGCGTGGTTCAGCTCGTCGCTGATCACGGCGTCCTCCGCGCCGAGCAGCGTCTCGAAAAGCCCGCCGTTGGCGTCGAAGCACGACGAGTAGAGGATGGCGTCCTCCGCGCCGACGAAGGCGGCGATCCGCGCCTCGAGCTCGCGATGGATGGACTGCGTGCCGCAGATGAACCGCACCGAGGCCATGCCGTAGCCCCAGCGGTCGAGGGCGGCATGCGCGGCGGCCACGATGTCCGGGTCTCCAGCCAGGCCGAGGTAGTTGTTGGCGCAGAGATTCAGCACGCGGCGTCCGCCGGGAAGAACGATCTCCGCGCCCTGCGGGCTGCCGATGAGCCGTTCGCGTTTCGTCAGCCCGGCGACCTCGATGCCGTCGAGGATGTCGCGGAGGTGGGATTGGTATTGGGAGTTCACCGGCTCCACTCCAGGATCACCTTCCCGGACTTCCCCGATCGCATGGCCTCGAAGCCCTCGCGGAACTCCGTGCAGGGAAGGCGGTGCGTGATGACGGGCGTGATGTCGAGACCGGAGAGGATCATCGAGGTCATCAGGTACCAGGTTTCGAACATTTCGCGGCCGTAAATGCCGCGGAGCGTCAGCATGTTGAAGATGACGGTGTGCCAGTCGAGGCGGACCTCCTCGGTCGGGATGCCGAGGATGGCGATGCGGCCGCCGTGGCACATGGCGGCGACCATGTCGCGGAGGGCGGCGGGGCTGCCCGACATCTCCAGTCCGATGTCGAAACCTTCCTTCATGTCGAGTTGGGCCATCGCGGTCTTGAGGTCCGTTGCGCGGGGATCGACGGCGGTCAGGGGCCCGAGCGATCGCGCGAGTTCGAGGCGGTGCGGGTTGGGGTCGGTGATGACGACGTGCCGCGCGCCGGCATGGTGGACAACGGCGGCCGCCATGGCGCCGATCGGCCCCGCGCCGGTGATCAGCACATCCTCGCCGAGCACCGGCCACTGGAGGGCGGTGTGCACGGCATTTCCGAACGGATCGAAAATGGCGAGAACATCCGTCGGAATGCGCGGGTCGGCGTGCCATACGTTGGAGACCGGGATCGAGAGGTATTCGGCGAAGCACCCGGGGCGGTTCACGCCGACGCCCCGCGTCTTCGGACACAGGTGCCGGCGGCCAGCGAGGCAGTTGCGGCAGTGACCGCAGACCAGGTGGCCTTCGCCGGAGACGAGCTCGCCGACGGCGACGTCATGCACGTTGGGTCCGAAGGACTCGACGACGCCGACGAACTCGTGGCCGATGGTCATGGGGACCGGGATGGTCTTCTGCGCCCACGCATCCCAGTTGAAGATGTGAACGTCGGTGCCGCAGATCGCGGTCTTCAGGATGCGGATGCGAACGTCGTTCGGACCGACCTCCGGCATCGGGACGTCCTCCATCCAGAGTCCCTCGGCGGCTTCCTTTTTGACCAGTGCCTTCATCGCGTCAATTCTCCCGACCGTCCGAACCGCGAATCTACGCCGCGCGGCGATTCGTCGCAAGCGACAACAAATGTCCAAGGCGGGACTTTCGTCTTTTCCTCAAGCCCGCCGCGGGGCATGATGGCCGTGCGGGGCGCGCTGGCGCCGGGAGGAACGTCGTATGCCGTCGCTTGGAAATCTTCGCGTTGGGATCGTGGGCCTCGGTTATGTCGGGCTTCCCCTCGCCGTGGAGTTCGGGAAGCTCTACAAGACGGTCGGGTTCGACGTCAAGACCGCGCGCGTGAAGGCGCTGCGGGCCGGGCGGGATTCCACGCTCGAGACCGAGCCCGAGGAACTCAGGGCCGCGCGGAAGCTGACCTTTACGGACAAGGTGGAGAAGCTGCGGGCCTGTACGATGTTCATCGTCACCGTTCCGACG
>CAYXFW010000129.1:6091-7352 GCA_964464305.1 uncultured Verrucomicrobiota bacterium | reverse complement strand
AGATCCACCTGATCATGGTGAAGCCCGTGACGGCGCTGGAGCTGTGGGCCGGCAAGTGGCTCGGCCTCGTCGTCCTGCTGGCGGTTCTGCACGCGGCGGCCGGGGCCGGGGTCTACGGGATGCTGCGATGGACGACCCGGGCCGGGACGCTTTCCGCGGACGACCGGGTGCGTCTGCGCGACGAGATTCTCGTCGCCCGCCGCGCGATCGCGCCGCAGCCGCCGGACATCGAGGGCCAGGCGCGCGCGCGTTTCGAGAGCGAGCGCGAAGGGGGCCGGCTGCCCGCCCATGTGCCGGTGGAACAGGTTTACGCGGCGATCCGCGCCGAGGCGAGGGCCGCCGCTTTCGGCGTGGCCCCCTCCGGCCGCCGCGTCTTCACCTATGCAATTCCGGGGGGTGTCGCGCAGGACCGGCCCGCCCATCTGCGATTCCGCTTCGTCAAGTCGGTCCTCGATTTCGAACCCGTCGCGGGAAATTGGACCATCGCCGCACCCGGCGGGGCGATCCGGTTCGAGGCGCCCGGCGCGTGGAGGCCCGGCGCCGTGCACGCGATCGAGATGCCGGGCTCGGCGCTGGCCGGACTTTCCACGGTCGAGATCGCGTTCGAGAACCGCGATCCGGCCGGGGCCGCGCTCTACTTCGACCCCGACGACGGGCTCCGGCTGCTCGTCCACCGCGGCGGCTTTCTCGGCAACTACGTGCGGGCGCTCCTGACGATGCTCTTTCAGGCCGCGCTGCTCGCGGCCATCGGTCTGACCGCCGGGTCGTTGCTCTCGATGCCCGTCGCCTCGTTCGCCGCACTGGCTGTCGTGCTCGCGACACGGATGAGCGGCACAATCGTCGGAATGGCCCGCGACGGTCCGGCGCTCTTCCAGTCGATCGGTGCGAAGGAAGGATGGGCGCTGGTGGCCGATCGAATCTACCGCGGCTACTTCGTCGCGCTCGAGTGGCTGACGGCGCCGCTGCGCGGGACCGATGTGCTGGACCGCCTTTCGACCGGGCAGCTCGTGGGGTGGGGCGAGGTCGCGCGGATGGGGCTGACGGAGGTCGTCATCGGCTGCGGCCTGTTTGCCATCCTCGGCGCGTGGCTGTTCCGACGGCGGGAACTCGGGGCAGCCCAGGGATGAAGATGGAAGTTTCAAGTTCCAAGTTTCAGGTTTCAAGTTGGGACGTCGGGGACGGAGGCGTCGCATGAGGCTCCTGCGTTCCATCGCATGGCTGCTGCTTGCCGCGGTCGCGCTGGGCGGGGCGGGGGGGATGC
>CAYXFW010000129.1:0-6081 GCA_964464305.1 uncultured Verrucomicrobiota bacterium | reverse complement strand
GGGTGGCGGAGTTGAACCAGGGCGATCCGCTCGAGAATGCGCCGCCGCTCGTGGCCTTCACGACCGTGGCGCTGGGCGGGTTCCGCGGGCTGGTCGTGGACATCCTGTGGATGCGCGCGTCGGAGCTTCAGGACAAGGGGAAGTACTTCGAGCTCGTCCAGCTTGCGGACTGGATCACCAAGCTGCAACCCCGCTTCGCGTCGATCTGGGCCTACCACGGCTGGAACCTCGCCTACAACGTCAGCGTGATGCTCTCCGACCCCGTCGACCGCTGGCGCTGGGTTCGCCACGGCCTCATGCTGATGCGCGACGAGGGCATGGTCTACAACCCGGGCAGCGCGCTGCTGCACCGCGAACTGGCGTGGATGTTCCAGCACAAGCTGGGCATGGATTCGGACCAGGCCCACATCTACTACAAGCGCGAATGGGCGGCCGAGATGACCGCGCTCTTCGGCGGCCCCCGGCCCGATCTGGAGGCGCTGGCCGCGGCGCCGGCGGACGCGGAGACGCTGCTGCGCGATCCGGCCGTCGCCCACCTCGCCGCGGCCCTGCGCGCGGCGGGCCTGGACCCGTTGTCGGCGCGCGTTCTCGATCCCGGCGGCGTGCCCGCCGCGCTCCAGGCCCGCGTGAGCGACTCGGCCGAAGGCACGGCGCTGCGGGCGTTCGTCCGCGCCCGCCGGATGCGGGAGGTGTACAAACTCAACCCCGTGCGCATGCTCGAGATCGAGCGGCACCTGGGAGCGCAGCTCGAATGGCGGCTGCCCACGCCCCACGCGGTCTACTGGGCCACCCTCGGGCTCGACTTCGCCCGGACGCGGTTCGACGAGATCTCCCTTCGGCGGCAGGTCTTCCAGTCCCTGAGCGATTGCTTTCTGCGGGGCCGCCTGACGGTCGATTCCGGCGGAGGACTCTTCGTGATGTCGCCCGACCTCGCCCTGCTGCCCGCCGTGCGCGCGTCCTATGCGGAGGCGCTGAAGCAGCACCCGGACGATCCGACCGTCCGCCAGGCGCACCGGAATTTCCTGGTCGATGCCGTGATGATCTCCGCCACCTACAACCGCATGCAGCAGTCGCGCGAGCTCTACGCCGAGCTGAACCGTCTCTATCCGTCCGGCGCGCCGGCCTCCGTCGAGGCGTACATCGCCGCCACGTGGTCGACCCACGTCGGCGACCTCGATCCGGGCCAGGCGCTCGCCGCTGTCGAGGCCGCCCTTTATCAGGCGGTCTTCTGGAAGCTGCTCGGCGACGACGACGCATCCGCCGGCCACGAACAGATCGCCCGGTTCTGCTGGGACGCCTACATGGACGGCCGCAAGGACCCCGAACTGCGCGCGCGCACCGGCCTGCCGCCGATCGAAACCATCCGCGACCGCGCCGCCGAACGCGCCAAATCCGACCTCGCAGCCGCCCGCGAAGCGAAGAAGTGAAGCGATTCCGAATTCCGCCCGCCTGAGCCTGCGCGCGTCCGGTTTCAAGTGGCGGACAGAGACCGGGCGGCGCGGCCGCTCCGCGGGCGCGCTCCGGGGGGCCGGACACTCAAAGGCGTCCAGAATTCTAACAACCCGACAACCCGACTTTCCATCCTTCCGGCCCTTGACGGGATTGCTTCACTGTCCCTCCGTTCTCTCCGTTCAGTCCTTAAGTCGGTTCCCCGAGCATCGGGGCGGCTGGGAGGTCTCGGGATCCCACAGCACTCCCGGGCGCGGCACCTGGGGGCTCTTGCGCCATTCGTTGTCGAGCACGTCCACGTTCGAAGCGTACGAGACCACCACCGCGGAGCGATTGGGGTCGATCGCGCGGCGCGGCTTCTCGCCGTGGAACACGTTGCTTCGAACCGTCACGGCGTCCGCCGATGAGATCGTCACGGCGGCCCCGGCGCAGTTGACGAACGCGTTGCTCTCGATGAGCACCCGGGAGAAGACGGGCCAGGTCGTCTTGTTCGCGGGCGAACTCACGCTTCGCCGGAAAACCGCCATGTGGATGGCGGGGCCGTGTTCCGCGTTCTTCACGGGGTTGCAGTCGATGAAGGTGTTATTGCGGATGACCAGGTTGCTTACCCCGGTGCCCTCGGACCAGTGGCTGAGGGCCCATCCGGTCTCCAGACGGATGGCCGGCATCTGGTGGTGGTAAAAGACGTTGCCTTCCACCAGCCCGTCGTCGGCCTGCAGGCGGAAGCCCGCCGCCCGGTTACGGCCGAAACGGCAATGGCGGATGATGTAATGGTGGGAACCGAAGCGGCGATTATAGCAGACCACCATGTCGCCGAGCCCCGCGGGCAGGGGCCGATCGAGGCGGATCCGGGCGGTCAGGGCGTGGGCATTCACGTGGATGGATTTGACCTTGGCGGTGAACCCGGCGGGCGAGAGGTCTTCCCGGCGCAGTTCCAGGGGGTCTCCCTCGGAAACCGGCGTGGCCCAGACCCGGAAGAAACGGCCCTCCAGGAGATCCGGCCCGGCGGGCACGGCGTAGAAATTATTATCGTGGATGTTGATGCAGTCGTCGCCGCCGTAACCGAAATCGCAGCCCTCGAACTTGAGCCACCCCAATGAATTGCTCACATGGAAATGGTCGGCGGTGCAGGTGATGGGGCGCGGCTCGCCGGGGCGGGGCAGGATGCGCACCCCGTTCCACTCCAGGTGGTGGCTGTCGCCCTTGACGATGAAGGCCATGCCGGGGCACGAGTACACGGTGACGTTGGTGAAGAGCAGGTGGGTCGAATCGTAGATGTGGAAGCCGCCCTGGTCGTAATTGTAATGGCGCATGCGGAAATGCTGCCCGACCGCGATCCTCTTGAGTTGGGAGCGCGCGTTCGCAGAGCCTTTCTTCGCCTGGAGCCGCCCGAGGTTGGGCCCAAGCCACTCGATGGGCTTCTCGAGGCCATCTTCCCAGATATCGGTGGAGCCTTCGTAGCCCACCAGGCGGAGTTCCGGGTCGAAGGCCTCCAGGACCCGGGCAAGGGAGCTCGTGTTGGGCACCTGGTCGTAATCGGTGAAGCGGCAATCCAGCGACGATCCGTCGGGCGCCACGGCTTCCACCCGCACGATGCTGGCCAGCGGGGCCCGCTTCCAATCCCAATCCACGGCGAGATCCTTGAAGACCACATGGTCGCAGGACTGGACGCGGATGAAGGGATTCCCGCCCTCCGGCCGGGTGCGGTAGAAAACCAGTTCGGCCCCGGGCCCTTCCAGGGTGAGATTGGTGAGACCCGAGAAGACGAGTTGGGAGTCGAAACTCTCGAACCGCCATGTCCCCGGGGGGATGAGGAGGCGCGAGGCCCGACGTTCCCGGCAGGCCTCGAGGGCGCTGGAGAAAGCGGCCAGGTTATCCGGCTTGTCAACGGCGGCGCCGAAATCGACCACGCTCAAGGTCGGCCCCCCATGGGGCCGGGGGCGCTCGATGACGAACTCTCCGGGGCCTGTGGGTAGTGGCGCGGCGTTGCCTTTCGCGCGGGGCGCCGCAGTCGTGGCCGGGGCGTACTCCCAACCATCCCCCTCCCGGATGTGCAGATCATCAACCAGGGCCACGCCCCGGTTCTTCATATAGATCATCACGCAGTAATTGCCGCTTTCGGGGATGGCGACGCGCACGCGTTCTTCCCGCGCGCCGTGGGTCTCGGGCAGGTTGAGCGAGAGGAGCGTGCTGCGGTCCCCCGCCACGGGGTCGCGCACCACGACGTGCAGGAAACTGTCGGGGCCCAGTTCGAGGTTCCGATATCGAAACGAGATCTGGTAAGCGGTATTGGGCTTAAAGAGGCCGGGCTTGGTCGTGAAGCAGTAATTCCAAGTGCCGCGGGCCTGGCGGGAGTCGCACTGGAGCGATCCCTTTCCGCGGAGCGCGCCGTCGTCCACCACCCGGGCCAGAGCGGTGAGGGTGAAGGGCCCCCCGGGTTGCTCGAAGTCAATTTGGGCCTCGGCTGCGGACAAGGCGCAGAGGAGGAACAGGAGCCCCCGCGAGATGGGTTTCATCCCCCCATTATAATCGATGAGAAAGGACCCCGGGGATCATATCGAGGGTTTCGCACGGGGCTCCCCGACACTCCGGGCCGGCCCCGACGCGGCTGGCTTCTTCTCCGGATCCGCCGCCTTCACCGGGATGTGGACCTCGTACTTCTTGAGGAAGCCGGGCAGGAACGGGCCGTTCCAGTAGGCGGCTCGCGGCGGACCGGCCTCGGTCCAGCCGGGCTGTTTTGCCAGCCACGCGCGGAGTTCGCGGGTCGTTGCGGCCACGTTCTCCTGCGAGTACGACCCCCGGGCGCCCGCGCTGGCGACCACCCGTTCGGCGAGGATCTCGACCGCAACGCCATTGGTCGACGGCAGCTCCGCCGGAGCGTCCGGCCCGGCAAAGAAGCGCATGACCGCCGTCTCGGTCTCCGTCTCCACCGGCGTCGTCATGCTCACCTCGTTCGCCTGGATGTAGCGGAACAGATTCCGGAACAACCCGTTCTCCCCGCCGAAGTATGGCCCCGACCGCCCGGTCGTCATCGCGCGGACGGCCGGAAGCGTCTTGATCTCGAACGCGCCCGGGGCGGTCGGTTGGTAGGCCTTATCGTAGGCGTCGGCCGTCAGAGCCGTCAGGACGGCTGCGGCGCAGGTTCCAATCCATCGTTGCATGGCATCTCCCGTGGGATTTCAATCCTAGACAATACTACAACAACAAACCCTCCCGCGCAAGTCGGTAGGGGTGCGCGGGAAGGCCGCGACCGTCGGTCGCGGCAGGCAGACGTTCCTGTGTGCAAGAAGGCCGGGGTCGCCGCCCCCGGCTACAACCGGGTACACGGAGGAAACGTTGTAGCCGGGCGCGACGAGCCCGGCAAAGCAGGCGACTCAACGGCAGTTCACCCGAGGGGCGAATCGAAATCGACGTATCCCTGGTATGGCCAGTCCTCGGGCTGGCGAACGAGGTTCTTCCGGACAGGGTTTGCCCTGACGTAGGACCACTTTTCCGCATAGGATTCTCCATCCCGCAGCATATGGTCGAAGAAGCCCTCCTGCCAGACGGGGGCCGTGGCGATCCCCGCACGGACCGTCGCCTTTGCGGTCCATTCCTTCCAGCGCCCTATGAAATCCGAAAGCGATCGGACTTGCCCGCCCGAGCCAACAACGGGCATCTCGACGGCGAAGAAATGGACGTGATCGGGCATGATGACATACCGACCGATACCCCATCCGTGACGGGATCGAGTCTGTTGCCATTCGGTGATCAGAATGCGGGACACTGTGTCGCACGCCAGCAAGGGACGGCGGTCTTGGGTGCAGGTTGTGACGAAGTAGACGGGATGCGTCAGGAAGACACGATCGAGCCGATGAAGTCGACGGTGCATGATGCGAGGGTAGGCGTGGGGTCGGGTGCTGACAAGTCCCACGGTGGCGCGGGAAGGCCGGGGTCGCCCGTCTTCGCTGCGCTTCGCCGGGCAAGCCGCCCCCGGTTACAACCGGGCACGCGGGTGCAACGTTGAGCCGGGCGCGCTGAGCCCGGCGGGCAAGCGCTCCGGTGCACAAGAAGGCCGGGGCCGGCGGCCCCGGCTACAACTGGAGACATGGGGGCAACGTTGTAGCCGGCCGCGTCGAGGCCGGCGGGCAAGCGCCTCCCTGCGCGGGCGGTGTCCGGGTTTGAGCGACGGTCCGCGCGGTGGTAGGCTCGGGCCCTCGCGGCGGTGCGGGGGGCGCGGCGCGGAGGAGTGGCCATGCAGGATTTCGAGAAACTCGGGGTGTTCTATCTCGGTCGCGAGACCACGGATGCGGGGGGGACGGAGGGGAATCTGGTTCTCTACGATTCCAAGGACCTCACCACGCATGCGGTGATCGTGGGGATGACCGGCAGCGGCAAGACCGGGCTCGGCATCGGATTGCTCGAGGAGGCGGCGATCGACGGGGTGCCGGCGATCGCAATCGATCCGAAGGGCGATCTCGGCAACCTGCTGCTCTCGTTTCCCGATCTGCGTCCGGAGGATTTCCGCCCGTGGGTCGACGAGGGCGAGGCCGCGCGCAAGGGGTCGACGCCGGACGAATTCGCCGCGCGGACCGCGCAGACCTGGCGCGAGGGGCTGGCGACGATGCTGGAGACGCCGCCGCCGTTGCGGTT
>CAYXFW010000128.1:0-7380 GCA_964464305.1 uncultured Verrucomicrobiota bacterium | reverse complement strand
TGGTGTCCGGCCGCGGATCGAGCACCGACATCGTCGAGGCCAGCGCGCGGGCCTACCTGAACGCCGTCAACCGTCACTTCTTCACGACCGATGTCCGGCGCCGCCGTCCGGCGGGCGCCAAGGGTCGGGCGGGTAAGCGGAGCACGCCGTGACCGGTGCGGCTTCCACGCCGTTCGTACCGGACGGGAAGACCCGCCCCTACGCCGTGATCGGCCACCCGATCGGGCACACGCTGTCGCCCGCGATGCACAACGCCGCGTTCCGGGCGCTCGGCCGGAACGCGGTGTACCTCGCGCTGGACATCGTGCCGGAGCGCGTGATGGAGTGCCTCCGCGCCATGGCGGCCATGGGCTTCGGCGGCGTGAACGTCACGGTGCCGCACAAGGAAACCGTCTTCCGCGGGCTCGAACGGCTCGAGGCCGGCGCGCGCCGCGTCGGCGCGGTGAACACCGTGCAGTTCGCGCCGGAGGGGCTCGTGGGCCACAGCACCGATGGCGAGGGCTTCCTCCGCGCGATGCAGGAGGCGTTCGGCCGCGACCCGGCGGGCCTCGCCGTGTTCGTGCTCGGCGCGGGCGGGGCGGGACGGACCCTTGCGCTCGAATGCGCCTGCGCGGGCGCCGCGTCGGTGACCGTGAGCGATGTCGATGTTGCGCGCGCGGAACGGCTGGCCGCGGAGATTGTCCGCGCGGCGCCCGGCGTCCGAGCGGTGTCCGTCGAGGCGCCCGGTGCCGCGCGTGCCGCCGCCGCCTGCGGACTGGTCGTGCAGGCGACGCCGGTCGGCATGCGGGCCGGCGATCCTGCGCCGCTTCCGCCGGAGGCCTTCGGGCCCGGTACGCTCGCGTTCGACCTCGTGTATGGCGTGCCCGAGACGCCATTCATGCGTGCGGCCGCCGCGGCGGGCGCCAAGGTCTCCAACGGCCTTGGCATGCTGCTGCACCAGGGCGCGCGGTCGTTCGAGATCTGGACCGGCGTCACGCCGCCGGTCGGCGCGATGCGAGCCGCCCTGGAGAAGGCGGTGTACGGATGACGCTCGAGGCGCTGCCGGTGGAGTTTCTGACGCTGGTCGCAGTTGCCTTCGGCGCCTGCATCGGCAGCTTCCTCAATGTCTGCATCTGGCGCATCCCGCGCGACGAGTCGGTCGTCCACCCGGGCTCCCACTGCCCGAAGTGCGGCCGGCCGATCGCGTGGTTCGACAATATCCCCCTCGTGAGCTGGGTCGCGCTTCGCGCGCGCTGCCGGGCATGCGGCGCGCCGATCTCGCCGCGCTACGTGCTCGTGGAGGCGCTCGTTGCCGTCCTGTTCGGATGGATCGCATGGCGGTACGGCTGGGACGTCCGCACGCCGCTCTACTGCCTGGTTGCGGCGGGGCTGGTGCTCGCGACCTTCATCGATCTCGACGAGATGTACATTCCGGACCGGGTCTCGCTCGGGGGCATCGCGGCGGGGCTTGTGCTGAGCCTTCTCTGGCCCGGACTCCATGGGGGCGACACGGCCTTCGCGGGCTTTCGCTCGGCGGCGGTCGGCGCGCTGGCGGGATCGGGCAGCCTGGCCACGCTCGCGTGGGTCGGGACGCGGATGTTCGGCAAGGAGGCCATGGGCATGGGCGACGTGAAGCTTCTGGGGGCGATCGGCGCGTTCCTCGGCTGGCAGGGCGTCGCCTTCACGTTCTTCGTGTCCGCCTTCGCCGGCGCCGCGGTGGGCTTGACCATGATCGCCATGCGCCGCAAGGAGCTCCAGAGCGCGATCCCGTTCGGCCCCTACCTCGCCCTGGGCGCGATCGTATGGATGCTCGGCGGGGACAGCCTTTGGATCCAGTACCTCCGTTTCATGACTCACACGGCCGCCCCGGGGTTTGGCGGATGACCGGTCCGGACGCCAACCTCGTTCTCGTCGGCTTCATGGGCACGGGCAAGTCCGCCATCGGCCGGCGGGTGGCGCGCGCCTTGGGGCGCGCCCTGGTGGACATGGACTCCCGGATCGAAGCGCGCGAGGGCCGGTCCATCCCCGACATCTTCCGCGACAGCGGCGAGCCGTACTTTCGCGCCCTGGAGCGCGCCCTTGCCGGAGAACTGGCCGCGGCACGCAGCCTCGTGATTTCCTGCGGCGGTGGCATCGTGCTCGATCCGGGCAATCTGGACGACCTCGGCCGGACCGGCGTCGTGGTTTGCCTGACCGCGTCGCCCGAGGTCATTCTGCGGCGCGTCGCGGGCGACACGCGCCGCCCCCTGCTGCAGGCGCCGGATCGCGAGGCGCGCCTGCGCGAACTGTTCGAGAAGCGCCGTCCGCTCTACGAGGCGATTCCGGACCGGGTCGACTCCTCGGGCATGACCCTTGGCCAGGCGGCGGCCGCGGTGCTCGATCTCTTTCGCGCGCGCACCGGCGCCCCGCTCCCGCCCGCGGCACCGGCGGAATCCACGGAGGGCGGACGGCTCCGGGAGTCCATCGAACGGCCGGGCCAGCGGCCCGGCCCTACCCATGACTCCACAGGGACGGCGGGAGGCTGACGCGTGAGGATCCTCGTCGTCGAGTTTCGCGACCCGAAGCACCCGCAGGCGGGCGGCGCGGAGGCGGTGCTCGTTGAGATCTTCAGCCGCATTGCGGCCGCCGGGCATTCCGTCGACTACCTGTGCTGCCGCCCACCCGGATCGGCCCCGGAGGAGACCGTGCGCGGCATCCGCTACCTGCGCCGCGGACCGCAGGCCGTCTTCAACTACACCGTGCCGCTCGTCTATGCGCGAGAGCTGCGCCGGAACCGCTACGACGTCATCGTCGAGGGCATCGACAAGATTCCATTCTTCCTGCCGCTGGTCGAGCGGCGCGCGCCGGTCGTCTGCATCGTCCCGCACCTGTTCGGCGAGGCGATCTTCCGCGAGGCCTCGTGGCCGGTCGCATCCTACGTGTGGCTGATGGAGCGGCCGATCCCGGCCGTCTACCGCCGCAGCCTCTTCTCGGTCCTTTCGGAGACGACGCGCGACGACGTCGCCGGCCGCGGCGTCGATCCCGCGCGCATCCGCGTGATCCACCCGGGGCTCGACCTTGCCGTCCACACGGCGCCGCCGCGCAAACCGCCGCGGGTCCGGCCGACCGTGCTCTACGTGGGCCGCCTCAAGCGATACAAGGGCATCGACCTCGTGCTGGAGGCCGTCGCGCGGCTCCGCGGCCGCTTCCCGGACCTCCGGTTCGACATTGTCGGCACGGGTGACCACCTCGACGCGCTGCGACGCCGCGCCGCGGATCTCGGCATCGCGGAGGCTGTCGCATTCGCCGGTCGCGTGTCGATGGAAGAGAAGATCGCGCGGATGCAGTCCGCCGACGTGCTCGTCTACACGTCGCCGAAGGAAGGGTGGGGGCTCTCCGTCCTCGAGGCCAATGCCTGCGGAACGACGGTCGTCGCCAGCGATTCGCCCGGCCTGCGCGAGGCGGTGGTCGAAGGCAGGACCGGGTTCCTTGTGCCACACGGCGACACCGGCGCGATCGCCGACCGTATCGCGCGCATCCTCTCCGACGATGCCCTGCATGCCTCCCTGCGCGCCGGCGCCCTCGAATGGGCCGCCCGCTTCACCTGGGACCGCGCTGCCGCGGAGACGCTGGCGCTGCTCGAGGAGGCGGCAGGACAAAGCGATGAGCGATGAGTGATGAGCGATGAGTGATGAGCGATGAGTGATGGTGTGGCCCGGCAAGCGTTCGGGCTCGCAGGAGCTCGCCCCTCCAGGGCGCGGAGACAAGCCGGGGCATCCGTGCAATCGGCGCAATCCGTGGTTCCCTTGGCCCCGCCGCTCGCTTGGGGGATGCTCAGCGCAGCAGGTTCTTGAGCGTACCGGGCAGGGTCACGGGCGCCGACTGGGCCTGCTGGGTGACGAGGGCGACGAAATCCGGCCGCGGGTGAAGCGGGGCGAAACGCTGGTCCTGGCGGAGCCGGTCGCGGACCTGCTGGCCGCCGACGCGGACGGCGTTGCTTAGGGCCGCGACCGCATCGTCCGGCTTGGCGAGCGCCAGACGGACGCCGGCGAGCTCGATCCAGCCGTTGGGATCGTCGGGCTGCAGGGTGGTGTAGCGGGTCAGCGCCATGTCGAGCAGGGGGATGCGCTGAGCCTCGTAGGCCAGGCGCCCCAACTGCAGGTAGACCTGCGGGGGCATGTTCGGCTGGGAGAGGAGATCCTGCATCATGCGGTCGAACTGCTGCCAGCGGCCGAGCCGGCGGTAGAGCGTCACCAGCTCGAGGGCCGAGTTGATTTCGATGCGGTTGTCCTTCACCTGCTGTTCGATCTCCGAAACGCGCCGGGTGCTGGCCTCGTTGGCGTCGATGAAGCCGAGGAACTCCCGGATCTTGTCGTTGTTCGGGTCGCCCTCCAGGAACTTCTGGATGATGGCGCGGGCCTCGGCAAAACGGCCGCGGGAGAGGTGTACGTCGGCCAGCCGGAAGTTGGCTTCAGGGCTGAGCGGGTACAGCTCGACGGCCTGGCGGAACGCGAGCTCGGCCTCGTCCAGCAGGCCGCGGGCGGCGTAAAGCCCCGCGATGGCGCCGCGCAGCTTGGAAAAGGTCTTGCGCGCAACGATGTCGCGCTCGAACTTCTTATCCGCCAGGAGGCGCTTGCAATACCAGTTCCAGAACCCGCGATCCTTGGCGACCAGCTCCGGCGTCAATTGCGACGGTTGCCGGGAGATCTTCATGATCAGGCCGTGGGGCTCGATGAACTCGTACATCCACGGGATGACGTAACTCTCCTCCACGTAGAACTCGTGACCGGGGTTGTGGTCGTAGATCATGCGGGCGAGGATGCCGTTGATCTGCATCACGCCCTGGACGCCTTGCACGCTGATGCGGCCGTCCTTGAGCGCGATGTCGGCCCCCGCGTTGAGCTGCCCCGCCTTGACCTGGTCGAAGTAGTTCTGGAATGCGATATTGCTGTCGAAGACGGACGGGATCCAGATCGTGTCGCCGTAGAGATCCCGCATCACGTTGAGGTAGGTGTTGTCGGCGAGGGCATTCTGCGTGATGAGATAGACGTCCGACCGGATCTTCGCGGAATAGATCATGTAGGTCGGCACGAAGCGGCCCGGGTCGGTGCCGCCGAAGAACACCGCGTTGCTGGCCATCGCCGGCGGATAGGTCTTGTCGGGATACTCCGCCCACGCCTTCTCGAACTCGGCGGGGGGCATCGTCTCCTCGAGGTACTCGCGGACGCCCTCCGCGCCGCGGAGCTGCCAGTCGCCGAACTGCCATCCGAAGTCGTGGCCGTTCTGCTCCGCACCGCCGAACATGTGGATGAGTTCCTGGTCGTAGCCGTTCTGCCAGAGCATGAGCCCCGGCGGCAGGATGAGCGCGGCGGCGACCGCGCCCCACCGGAGCGCCTTCACCGTACCCACGACGACCTCGATCATCGACAGGCCGAGCACAAGGCCGTAGCCCAGCCAGAGCGCGTAGAGTGTGTGGGACTGGATGAACTGCACGCGACCGATGAACAGCGTCTGCACGTCCAACGCCGGGTTCCACATGATGATGAACACGATGCCGACGGCGAAGAAACCGACCACGGTTGTCAGCAGCCACGAGCGGCTGGCGTCGTGGGGTTCGAAGGCGAACCGGACCGGGTCGCGCTGCAGGAAGTGCAGGGCGACGCCCATCGCCGGCAGGAGCATGAACAGCAACACCACCAGCGCACCGCCCACCCCGAGGCCCCCGCCGGCCACGAGCAGTTTCACGAGCTGGAACTCGTAGAAAAGCAGGGCGAGCACGATCAGGGACAGCACGGCGACGTAGACGACGGCGGTGAGGGTGTTCTTCGAGACCGTCTGCCGGCAGACGCCCTCGACCATCTGCATGACCTTTCCGATGACGCCGATGCCGCCCAGGAGCACCGCGACGGCCGCGATCAGGCGGTACAGGGTGACGAGGAACATGGACGCCGGGGCGCCGAGGAAGGCGAGGATCATTTCCACCGACACCAGTGCGCCGACCGCCAGCGCGAGCATGAAGGCGATGCTGAAGATGCGGATCCGGCGGCCGCCGAGGGTGACCTCCCACATCGTGAACGGCAGGATGCCGCCGACGACCAATGGTAGCGTGAACTGGCGTCGCAGGTCGGCCAGGAAGGCGCCGGCTTGGGAGATGAATTTCGGCGTGAAGATGTCCGTCGGTGTGATCCGCTCGTACTGACCGCGCGTGACGGCATGCAGGAAGCCCTCCCAGGTGCGCGGATAGCCCCAGTTCATCGGCGGGTTCTGGTCCGATGCGAGGGGGAGGTAGAGATAAAAGCAGACGCCGAGTTCCGCCAGCAGGATTGTCGCGGCCACCGCGCGGCCGTTGGGCAGCAGCGCCCAGCCGGCGACGGGGATGGCGATCGCGAGGATGATGTAGATCCAGAAGACGGGGCCGGCGGGACCGGCCGGCGCAGTAAACGCCAGATCCGGCTTCTCGATCTTCGCGAAGACCACGTTTGCCACGACCAGGACGAACAGGCCCGCGCCGACGATCAGGAAGTCGCGGAAGAGCGCGGGATCGCGCACGAGGATGCCGAGTGCGAGGGCCAGGGCGAAGAACAGCAGCGTCTGATGGTTCGTGAGCCCCAGGCCGAACAGGAACGCCATTGCGTACAGGAACCGCCGGTCCGCCGGCCGCGCCATCCAGCGGTACAGCAGCAGCATCACGAGAATCTGGAAGAAGGCGTTGAGCGCGTACACCTCGACGATCACCGCCTGCGACCACATGACGGGACTGAAGGCGAGGACGAGTCCGGAGGAGATGCCGCAGACGCAGCAGAAAATCTGCTCGGTGCTCACGCCCAGCGTCTCGTCGAAGCGCCGGATGCCGCGCAGCAGGTCGGCGCTCGACCGGCTCACCAGCATGGCCAGCAGGCCGCAGGCCAGTGCGCCGAAGAAGGCCGAGGCAAGGCCGACGCCCCATGCGGGGTTCGGGTGGCCGAGGAAATCCTTCGCGTGGAAGATCCACTGGAAAAACCAGGTTGTCAGCGCCCAGATCGGGTAGCCGGGCGGGTGGGGGACGCCGAGATAGTCGGAGGCGACCGCCAGCTCGCCGGAGTCCTCCAACGTGACCGTGGGCGCCAACGTATAGACATACCCCACCAGGGTCAGCAGGAAGGCCACCCAGAATGCGATCCAGTCGGATCGCCGGAAAAACCGCCCATCCGCGGCGTCGGCGCGTCCGTCCGGCTCGCCGGCAACGGTTTGCTCGTCCAAAGTCAGTGATTTCATGGAAGACCCGCCACGGTAGACGCCCCCGGGGGGCGGGTCAAGCCGTCCGGAGGTCCGCAAATCATCGGCTAAGAAAAGTGGATCGGGAACGAACGATGCTTCGAGGGTCTCCTGCACGGCGCCGACGGAGCGGCGCCCTCCAGGACCGTCCTCTAGCATTTCTATGGA
>CAYXFW010000127.1:0-7383 GCA_964464305.1 uncultured Verrucomicrobiota bacterium | reverse complement strand
TGGTCCTGTTCGAATCGCCCCGGTCGATCGAAGACCTCATTTCAGCAAAGAGCCACTGCATCGACATAGAAGCTCGCTTCAGCGTCGGCAAAAGTCGCCAGTTCAATCTCAATCCCGGGGTGTTCCACGAGGGCTTCTTGTTCATGGCATCGCACAAGGACGGTCCGCGACGAGCGCAACTCAGCCCGCGGGTGTGGATTGAGCCTCAGCTTCGAACCACTAAACTTGCCATAAGAGGAGTCCCTTGGTCGTTCGAAGAGTTCCGTAGTTCAACGACCCTTACGGCGATTCAGCGAGAATGCGCAAGGATCGCTAATCAGTCGCCACGCCGCACCAAGAGGGCTTCGCCAACCAATCCGACGAACTTCGCTCTCGCGCCCGGCTATGTTCGCGCGCTCAAGGAGACGATCGCTTCGGGGTAGATTTGGCCCAAACGCCATCGCCCACTTATTGCTTCGGGCATCAACTGGGCCGTCCTGACCTTCTCAATGTAATTGACATACGGCCCTGAGCGGTCCCGCTTTCGCTTTGGCCCCGCCCCTTGCCCCCGCCCCCGCCCATGCGACCATGGTCGCATGATCCGGCTTCCCAGATGGCGGGAGTACTACAACCCGCTCCACGGCCTGACCATGGCGCGGCTCGTGTCCATGGAGGACGCGGCCGACCGCGGGCAGTACGCGGACGTCCAGTGGCTGTACCGCCACATGGAGACCGCGGATGTGACGGTGCAGGCGGCCATCGCCCGCCGGCTCGCGTTCCTCGACACGCTCGCCTGGGAGGTCCGGACCACCGAGGGCGCTGACCCGGCCCTGGCGCAGGAACAGGCCGAGCTCCTTCGTTACACCTACAACGGCATCGACAACCTCCGCGACGCCAGCCGGGCGCTGGCCATGGCCGCGTTCCGCGGCTTCGCGATCCTCGACAAAGTCCCCGCCGACGCCGACGGCCGGATCGCCCGGCTCGACCCCATCGAACAGTGGTTCTGGATCCGGCCCGCCGGCGAGCCCTGGCAGCTCAACCGCGACACGCTCGCCTACTGCGGCAAGGGCGACCCCGTCGAGCAGGACCGCCTCGTCGTGCTGGAGGCCATGAGCGCCAACCGCGCCATCGCGCGGGCCTTCTTCGCGAAGACGCTCGCGCAGGCCGACTGGGACCAGGCGCTCGAGACCAGCGCCAACCCCAGCATCTTCTTCATCGCCCCCGAGGGCACCGACGACGAGACGCTCGCCCAGTACCAGGCCGTCGCCGAGAAGATCGCCAGCAACGGCCGCGGTGTCCTGCCCAGCGGCACCGAGGTCAAGACCGTCGACACGGCACAGCGCGGCCGCGTGCCCTACGCCGAGCGCATCGACTACTGCGACCGCCAGATCGTCATGGCCGCGACCGGCGGGATCCTGACCATGCTTTCCGCCCCCGGCTCCGGCACTCTGGCCGGCGGCGCCCACGCGCAGACGCTCCTCGACCTGGCCCGCAGCGACGCCGGCCGGCTCTCGGAGGCGTACCAGCGGCACATCGACGCGCCGCTGCTCGACCGCTACTTCCCCGACCAGCCCCACGTCGCCTTCTTCGAGTTCGACGTGCCGCAGGTCGAAAACACCGCGCAACTGCTCGAAGCCGCGGCGAACCTGAACTGGGCCGGCTACCGCGTCGACCAGAAACAGCTCGAAGAGAAGACCGGCTTGAAACTCGTCCCCATCCCCACAGGTCCCCAATGAACCCGACCCTGCTGACCAACTCCTTCACCCTGCCCGAGGACGGCTGGTACCAGCTCGCCCCCGAGGGCGAGTTCCCGCACAAAGCGACCGGCCTCGTGCAGGTGCTCGATCCCGACGCCTGCCGCGCCATCGCGGCGGACTTCGCCAAGGCGTCCGCGATGCCGAACTTCGGCGGCGTCCTGGTCGACTACGACCACTTCAGCCTCGACCGCGACAAGCCCTCCGAGGCCGCCGGCTGGATCCTGAACGTCGAACACAGGCCCGGTCTCGGCCTGTGGGGCCGGATCCGCTGGACCGACACCGGCGAGGCCGCGATCCGCGGCGGCCGCTACCGCTACATCTCCCCCGTCTGGCGTCAGGACGAATGCGACGCCCTCGACGGCGGCAAGGTCCGCCCCCGCCGCCTCACCAACGCCGCCGTCACCAACTCCCCGAACCTCTTCGGCATGCTCCCTCTCTCCAACTCCGCCCGCCCCCCTCCTTCTTCCTCCTCCGCCTCTTCCTTCGCGCCTTTGCGCCTTTGCGTGCCCCCTCCTTCCGGCTTTCAGGTTTCAGGTTTCCGCCTTCATCCTTCGTTGCTGGCGAATGCCCTTCAGCCCGGCAACGCCCGCCAGCGCCGCGCCGTCATGGCCAAGTTCCACGGCGCATCCTCCGCCGCGCCCCGATCGAGTGCCTCCGACCGGCCGCTCTCCCTCGCCGAGTATGACGCCAAAGTAGCAGACGACGCCCGCGCGGCCGCCGCGCAGCGTCAGGACCGCCTCGCCTCAGCGCGTCAGACCGCCGCCCGCGCCGCCGTCGCCGCGGACCGGCAGCGCGTCGCCGCGACCGCCGACGCTGGAAGCGCCGAGGCCCGCCGGATTGCAGCCGGCGTCGGCGTGGCCCGTCCGGCCGGTCCAAGGCAGAGCGCGGCGCCCGAGACTGCTGCCACCCCGGCCCCCGCACGCGCCATGTCCATGCATGCCCCGGTCCACGAGTACGACGCCTCGGCCGACCTCGGCCCCTCGCTCGTGCCCCGCGACAACCGCAACTCAATGCCCGGCGCCATGACCGCCTTCGGCCGGCTGGGCGGCGGCCCGACCACCTTCGCGGCGGAAGCCTCCGCGGCCATGCGCCAGTATCAGGCGACTGGCGTCTACACCCGGCCGCAGGCCCAGGCCAACGCCATGCCCGGCCGGACCTCCGCGACCAGCACCATGGCGAGCCTCGGCGGAACGCCGACCACCGCGGCCAGCGCCCGGAGCGACGGTCGTCCGCAGCGCATCGCGGACTACATCAATGCCTGGCTCCCCGGGATCACGCGCCTCACCAGCCAGGGTAACACCCTCGGCCGGGCGGCCCAGATCCAGGGCGGCCGCCGGCAGGGCGAGACCCCGGCCCAGTGGATCGAGCGCACGCGGCGCATGTACAACCGCGCCCCGATGACCGACGACCAGCGGAAGGCCATGTTCGCGAAAGAGCGATACGGCGCGGCACCGGCCCCCGATCCCCTGATCGACCACAGCGCGACCACCCGAGACCATGCCGCGCGTATCGACCTCCTGCAGAAGGAACGCGCCCGCATCGCAGATGCGGCGCCCGTCCGGCCCGAGCCCCGCAGCTTCGACACCGTCGATACCCGCGCCCTCCGCGACGACCTGCTCCGCCAGGGCAGGACCCTGAACGAAATCACCGCTGCGGTCCGCGATGCCGAGGCCCAGAACGCGGCGGTCCGCGGGGCCACGGATGCGATCCTTGCCGACCTGAAGGCCCGCGGCGTGCCGATGTCCCAGCGCGACACGGCGCTTGCGGCGGAGATCGAGAAGATCCGCAAGGCCGATGCGAAGGCGCTCGCCGACTACGACAAGGCCATGGCCCGCCACAGCGGGAAGCTGGCTGCCCTCGATCGGGACATCGAGGAAGAGCGGATCCGCGCAGCCGAGACCGAAGCGAGGACCGCGCAGCTCGCCGGCAACGCGGCGGTCCGCGAGGCGCTCGCGGCCGACAAGGCCCGCGCCGCGGCCGAGGCGGCGGCTGCCCGGAAAGCGGAGACCGAAGCGGCCAGGGCGGCGGCCGCGGCGGCAAGGATCAAGCCGGTCGACCCGGTCGCCGAGAACCGGCTGATCAAGGCCCGCAACCGGGCCTATGCCGAGGCGATCGTCCGGGGCGACCTCGACCTGGCGGACCGGCTTGCGCCCGGCGTCGACCACCGGGCCAACGCCGCGGCTGTTGCGCGGCTCATGCCGTCCCAGGCCGAACTCAACTCGCCCCGGAACCAGAAGGTCATGGCGGACGTGATCCGGTCCCTGGAGGGGACGAACCCCCATGCCTACCCCCGCCGATAGCATCCTCGCCAACGCGGGCCGCCCGCGCTCCGATGAGGAGCGCCGGGCGATGTTCGCCCGCATGCAAGGCGGGGGCCGGTCCTCCGGCACGACCCGATCCTGGGAACCCGCTGGAGAGACCCGCACGGAGGCGTTCGTCCGTTCGCACGTCGCCCAGGGCGGCACGGAGGCCGAGGCCCGGCAGTTCGCGAGTGCGCTTTCGGAGATGGGCGACACGTTCGCCCTCGGCGGGGCAGGGGGCACTTGGGGCCGGCTCGGCCGGGCCGCCGCGGCCTCGATCCTGTCCGGATCCGGCGCCTCCGCCATCGCCGGCTACCGCGAGCGCAACCCGACCATGGATCCCCGGCGGGAGCGGGCCCTGGCCAAGGTGGAGACCCTGCTCGGGACCGTCTCGGCCCTCGCCGGCCTGGCCGCAGCCAAACGGGCCGCGCCGAAGTCCTTCACGCGGCTCGACGTCTGGGCCGCCAAGGCGTCCAACGTCGCCCAGCGCGCCGGGCGCCGCGTGGCGTCGCGGCTGCCGGCGGGGGTCCGCGACGGACTTGCGAAGCTCAAGGGCGGCTACGACACGCTGGCCGGCCTCACCGGGAACGAGCTGCCGTCGCTCAAGCAGATCCCCGAGGCCGCGAAACTGCTCCGGCAGGGCCGGGCGCTGCAAGCCGCGCAGAAGCTGACCGGCCCCGCCATCGTCGCCGCGGGCATGGCCGCGATCGAGGTCGGGGAGCAGGCGCAGATAGACCGCTACAAGGCCGAAATCGCGGGGCAGTGGGACCTGGGGCAGAACTTCGAACTCCCGGCCGATCCGGATCCGTTCGACATCCCCGGTGCGGCCGCGCTCAACCTCCTCATCGGCTCCCTCGGCAATCCCCTGGAGAAGCAGCTCCGGGGCTACTACGGCGGCCGGTACACCAAGGACCTGGCCGATATCGCCGCCTACGAGCTGCAGTACGACCGCATCGGCGAGATGGAGCGCGGCGGCCTGCTGGATGCCGGGGGCGCCGAGCCGGCGCGGTCGAAGCTGGCCGAGTGGAAGCCTTGGAACATGGCGGGCCGGTCGGTCTACTCGTTCACTCCGGCCGCGGCGAACTTCCTCAAGTGGCAGGCGTCGGAGTTCGGAGACCTGCTGAGCCGGCCGATCCAGGTGGGGAGGGTGACGGAGGTGCTCGATGCGGACACCATCCGGATCGAGGGCGGGAACCCGAAGGGCATCCGGTTGACCGGCATCAACGCCCCGGAGATCGACCACGGACCGGGCAAGCCGGCGGAGTACCTGGGGCCGGAGGCGATGCGGTGGCAGACGGACCAGCTTCTCGGCAAGGTCGTCCGGATCGTCCAGAACCCCGAGGCCCTGACCGAGAAGTACGGCCGAGACTTGGGCTTCGTCGAGACCCTGCCGGGCCCCCTCGACTCGCTGCTCCGGATCCCCGGCCTGAACCGGATCCTGCCGACGGTCGACCAGAACCAGAAGACGCTGGCCGAAGGCTACGCGGCCCCGAAGAAGGAGCACGAGCGGCTGCCCGGCGGCCGGCACGAGCGCCTGGCCGAGTACGACCGCACGGTCGCGGACGCCATCGCGCGCGAGGTCGGGATCCATAGCCCGGAGGGGAGGGCGCAGTACCCGCACGCCTACACCCCGACGCGGACCAACGCCCCGACCGTCCTGTCCCGCGCCGCCACGCTGGCCGGGCTCGGCCTCATGGTCAGCGGCAACACCGGCCTCTTCCGCAAGCTGGGTCCCGCCGGCACCCCCGCCGCGCAGACCTGGAACACCGGTATGTCGGCACTCGGGACGTGGCAGCACGCCGTCGAGGGGAACTCGAACACGGGGCGGTTGTACCGGCTGCCGAGGGGGTATGCGACGGAGTACGAGGTCCGGACCGGCCTCTGATTGCCCCGGAAACCGCTTGCCCACGATCCGTCGCCGGGCGTATACCTCGTCCCGAACCGACCGCTGGCCAGTCGCCGGCGACGCTGGATGAACGGGACGTGAGGCACGGGACTGAACCGCGAGGAGGGCTGCCAGAATGGCCGTCGACGCATATCACGCCGAAACCAATACCATGCTATGCGTCCGATTCGGTCGTAACTCACGTGTTTGCAAGGGCGACATATTGAAAGGGCACCGCCTGTCGACGATGAGGCGATGCTATGCGTGACGGCCAATACGATGTTGGCTCGGAGGAACGCTTGCGAAACACTGCCTCGTTTGAGTAGACTGCAAGAGAATTATGGCATTTCAAAGTGACACGCCGTTCGCTGGGTTCCTCCGCAGCACCGCCGGTTCGGCGGTGTTGGCGGAATCTGCGCCCGCCGTGAATTTCCTTCTCGAAGAACGTCTTGCTGCGCCGCGCGAGCAGACCTTTCTGACTGAGAAACCCGGCCCTGCTCCGGCAGGATGGGACGTTCTCTCGTGGTGGGCGACATTCGGCAATCACTATGGCGATAGAGTCGCCCGGCCTCTGCGCCGCGCTCTTGAAATCTCCACATTCGCTGCCGAGAACAGCGACAACCACCTTGCCATGGAATCCCATCAAGACGTGGTGCGGCTTGAGTCACTCAAGGCATTGCATCAGCGTTTTCCTGGCGACTTCGATTCACCGGCGGACCTTGCTGTGGAACTCCGCAATCTCGTTCGTTCGCGACAACCCGGCCAAGCCGGCACCTTCAGCGACGACCAGCGCAGCCGATTAAACTCATGGGTGAGTGAGTTAAACCAACGGCGCGACGCGCGTCCGGCCTTCGCGGCACCGTTCGACGAAGTAGAGCAGTTGCTCGCGACTCCCGATTGGGCGACGCAGTTGCGAAATGTGCTCGGCCTTACCCATTTCGCAGGTTCAGCCGCCAAACCGCTCCCTGTCGTTCTGTGCCGCTACAATCTCTCCCGCGTCGAGCGCGCGGCCCGGAAAGCCAGAGTCGCAGCATGGGCAGCGGTTCCGACCGTGCTTGAAGCCGGTGGAGCCTCCGGTCCCGGCGCTGCCTTCTTCCCATTCCCGAAAGCCGCCGCCGGCAGCAACCCATTTGGATTCGGAGTCACCGTCAGCCTCGCTGCGGACGGCGGCTTGGACTTCAAATCCGAACTCGTCCACTTCCGCCTCGACTATACCTTGGATGACTTCGCCATGGTCGGCGAAATCACCGACGAGATCACCGACGCCCAACTCGCGACCGCCCGGCAGCGACACTTCGATTTGCTGGAGCAGGACTTGAGGTATCGTTCCGACGTGCCGTAACCATGAACGAAGCTCTCCAACGCTGGCGCGATGATTTTGCGCGTGAACCCGACACAGCCTTCGACCGGCTCGTGCGCGGAGTCGTTCCCTTGGGCGGTGCCAGCCAGCTCTCGTTCGGCG
>CAYXFW010000126.1:5967-7394 GCA_964464305.1 uncultured Verrucomicrobiota bacterium | reverse complement strand
GAAAGCTCAACGTCCTGACCCCCGCCGCCCGCCCCGCACCCGCATCGCCCTGAACAGAGGGATGTGGGATGAAACCTGAAACCTGAAAGAAGTCGGGACACCCTTCTCCCTTCAGCCTGCAGCCTACAGCCTACGGCCTACTTCCCCCCGCCTTCCCCCGCCCCCACTTCCTCCGCCAGCCATCGCAACAGCGCCGCCCGGGTGACGCCGGGGGTCTCGAGCTGGCGGTCGTAGGCGGCACGCGTCCAGCGGCCGATGTCCGGCCCCGACGTCACGCCCAACGCCATCACGTCGCCGCCGCGGATCATCGCCCTCGGTAGCGACTTCTCGTTCTCCCACGCGTCCCGGGCCTTGTCGATGATGCCCAGCGCGACCGGCTCGCGGCCCGCGGACAGACAGTCGAGCCGGTGCAGTTCCCGTTCGGTGGCAAACGTCGGCGCCGCCATCATCCGTCGCAGGGTCGACGGCCGCATGGAGGGCACATTGAGAAACCGCATGTGACCCGCCACGCACGCCGCGACGTTCTCGATGATGCGCCGGGGCAGCTTGAGACGCCGCAGCACGCGCTCCGCGATCGCCGCGCCGGAGGCATCGTGGCCGTCGAACCGGATCCGCGTCCCGCCGCCCGCGGCGGGGCCGACCTTCGCCGTCACCGGCTTGCCTGCATCGTGCAGCAATACCGCCAGCGCCAGCTCCGGCGTCGGCCGCTCCATCAGGTCGAGCATCGCCATCGTATGGGTCCACACGTCGCCCTCCGGGTGGAACTCGGGCGGCTGCTCCACACCCTCCATCGCGGCCACCTCGGGCAGGCACTCGGCCAGCAGACCCGTGTCGCGCAGGAGCCCCACACCGGCGCCCGGCTTCGGCGACTCGACCAGCAGGCGGAGCAGCTCGTCGCGCACCCGCTCGGCCGCAATCTTCCGGATCCGCGGCGCCAGCTCGCGGATCGCCTCCGCCGTGGCGGGGTCGATCCGGAACCCGAGCGTCGAGGCGAATCGGACCGCGCGCAGCATCCGGAGATAATCCTCCGCAAACCGCGCCCGCGGATCGCCGATCGCGCGCACCCGCTTCGCGCGCAGATCGGCCCGACCGCCGACGTAGTCGAGGACCTCGTCCGTCGCCGGATCGAGAAAGAGCCCGTTGATCGTGAAATCGCGCCGCAACGCGTCGGCCCGCTCCCCGGCGAATTCGACCGCCACGGGGCGGCGGCCGTCCGTATAGCCCAGGTCGCGCCGGAATGTCGCCACCTCGAACCAGTGCCCGCCGGACTGTACGAGCACCACCCCGAACGACTTGCCCACACCCTTGGTCCGCGGAAACAGGGCCGAAACCTCGTCGGGCGTCGCGCCGGATGCGATGTCGATGTCCTTCGGCTCCCGGCCCATCAGCCGGTCGCGCACGCAGCCGCCGGCCCACAGCGCGCGATG
>CAYXFW010000126.1:0-5957 GCA_964464305.1 uncultured Verrucomicrobiota bacterium | reverse complement strand
GCCGCGGCGAGCCGCGCGCAGACGTCGCGGGCCGCGGACTCCACGTCGGACTTTCGCGCATTTGCCATGCGGGCAGTATAGCGTATGTTGCCGAAAGTGCGTCTTCGGATCGGGAGGTGTCGGATGGTGATTCAGCGACTCGCGGAAAATGACCAGACCGTGTCGAACATGAAGATGCGTTCAGGGTTCACGGTTCAAGATTCACGGTTCACGGTTCACGGTTCACGGTTGGCCGGCGGACCTCGTCCTCTTTCAGGTTTCAGGTTTCATCCTTCATCCCTCTCCCCACTCCCGGCTGTCCTCGCGGTCGCCTGCTGGTTGGCGATGGCGGCGGTCGCGCTGGCACAGTTCGACGCGTCGCCGTTCGGCGTCGAGGCGCGGTCTGCGGCGGGAGGAGACAAGGCGGCGGTGGAAGTCGTCTTCACGATCCCGGCCGGACACCGCGTCTACGCCGACTCGCTCTTGGTCACCGGCCTCGAGGGCACCGTCCTCTCCCCGGGGGTCCTCCCGAAGCCGGTCGCCACGCCCGATCCGCAGACGGGCGAGGTCCACCCGTTCCACGACGCCACGTTCACGGCCCGGTACAGCGTCGTCACGGCACCCGCCGGCGGACCGGTCCTTTCCGTGCAGCTCCAGGGCTGCGATGCGACCCGGTGCTTCTTCCCGGAGACGCGCGAGCTCCGTCCCAAGGCGCCCGGGGCGGCCGCACCGGCCCCGGCAGCGGACGCGGCGACGGCGGCCGCGACGGGGCCTGTGCCGGTGGACTTCACCCTCGCGCGGCGGGTGGTCGGCTATCAGGCCGAGACACCGTTCCTCGACTTCCTCGGCGGCCGCAGCGTCGAGAGCTCCCTGCTGAAACGCGGCTGGCTCGTGGCGTTGCTGCTGATCCTCGGCGGCGGGCTGTTGCTGAACTTCACGCCCTGCGTGCTGCCGATGATTCCGATCAACCTGGCGATCATCGGCGCCGGCGCGCAGGCGCAGTCGCGCGGGCGCGGGTTTCTGCTCGGCGGCATCTACGGCCTCGGCATGGCCGCGGCCTACGGCATCCTCGGTGTGGTCGTCGTTCTCACGGGCGCCCCCTTCGGCGCGCTCAACGCCTCTCCCTGGTTCAACACGGGCATCGCCCTGCTGTTCGTCGTGCTGGCGCTGGCGATGTTCGGAGTCCTCAACATCGACTTCTCGGCCCTGCAAGGCCGCGTCGGCGGCGCCGGCGGCGCGGGGAACCGCTACGTGGCGGCCTTCTCCCTCGGCGTGGTGGCGGCGTTGCTGGCCGGCGCCTGCGTGGCACCGGTCCTGATTGGCGTCCTCCTGCTCGCCTCCTCGCTCTACCAGCAGGGCCACACGGCGGGGTTGCTGCTACCCTTCCTGCTCGGCGTCGGCATGGCGCTGCCGTGGCCGTTCGCCGGCGCGGGGCTTTCGTTTCTGCCGAAGCCGGGCGGTTGGATGGACAAGGTCAAGTACGCCTTCGGCGTCTTCATTCTCGCCATGGCCGCCTACTACGGCCACCTGGCCTGGCGTGGTTTCGCCCCCGCGGCGACGCCGGCCGGCACGGACGCCGGCCCGGCTGCGGTCGCACTCGGCCCGGCCAGCACGGCCGCGGACTGGGCCCGGGTCTTCGACGCAGCCCGCGCGGCGAAGAAACCCGTGCTGATCGACTTCTGGGCCACCTGGTGCAAGAACTGCCACGCGATGGAAGCCTCGACCTTCCGCAAGCCCTCCGTCCGCACGGCCCTCGACGGTTTCGTGTTCGTGAAGTACCAGGCCGAGAAGCCCGGCGAAGCCCCGGCCAGGGAAATCCTCACCGCCTTCGGCGTCCTCGGTCTGCCCACCTACGTGGTCCTGGAACCCGGGGAGAAGTAGGAGTTTCAAGTTCCAAGTTGCAAGTTTCAGGTTTCACTGTCCCCATGCCTTCCGCGGAGGGGGGCAGAATCTTCCAAGGGTTGGACCTTCCACGCCCGCCGTTGTCCGAACCTTGGACGGCACACGTCCCGGCCTCTGAGGCGGACTCTGCTTTACGGCCCCCCATGCCCGGATGCCCGCCTTTCCTGCTTTGAGTCACCTATGATGCTCATCTCGAACGAGACAGGAGACTTGGTATCCGAACGCCATTTCGTCCACTTGGCGATTTCTCTTCTGCCCCCCTCTGTACTCTTGGCAATCGCAAGTATCGCCCGGATGTAGCCCGGATTCAGGCCATCTGCCAGAGAGCGGGTCCTGCCGGAAAGCCGACCTTCCTCAAGTTGCCCCTCAATCTCATAGATACTCACAGAACCACCCGATTGCACATATACCAGCAGGAGCGCCCTGTCCGAATCGTCCAAGAAGACTTGTACCGAGAACGGACCGCTGAGTTCAAAGCGGTCAGTCGTCCCCAATGCTCCTGTCCACGCGACCGCGGCGACGATGCCAGTTACCGCCGTCGTATCCTGCAGTACCTGCCACACGCTCAGTTCGTAATTCACGTCCGAACCCTCGACGTGCTTCGATCTGGCGATGTTCGCGACAACGACCTTCCGAGTTGCTTGAAGATGGCGATCCAGACGGAGAATCCTCATGCCCTGATAGCCTCGGCGAATCTCCGTCTCCTCAGTGCCGCCTCCTGCCGACATCGGTTGCGTCAGCAACAGGATTCCGCATCCGGCGGTCTTCAGAGCATGCGAAAACGCGCTCACGGCTCACCATGATCAGCGGAGATCGCGCAAGCAGGGAACTGATGTCTGGGGCATGGTCTACGCCAGGCCTTGCCCGACTTTTTTCTCGCGATCATCAGGCATCCGTCGTTCCGGTGGCTAAACTGGTTGACACCAATCATGGCTGCGATGATTTCCGGAGACGAAGTATATCCGAAATCGTCTGCGACGGAATCCGAATCGAGGTCCGGGTGGAACCTGAAACTTGAAACTTGGAACTTGAAACTCCCCCCCGGGGGGGCTTCAGCGGGCGACGGGAAGTTCCTCGTCCTCTTCCTCATCCTCGTGCGCGCCGGCGGCGAGTTCCTTGTGGCGGCGGAGTCCGGAGGCGACGTAGTAAAGGACGCTGGCGGCCGTGGTGAGGCAAAAGGCCTGGGTGGGATGGCCGGTGAGCAGCATCGCCACGAGGGTCACGGCCATCGCGATGCCGAGCTGCCGGCGCGAGGGCTTCAGGTAGCGGACGTTGGAGACCTGCAGGAGCAGGAAGGCGAACGCGAAGACCCAGAAGAAGACGGTCGCCGCACCCCGGTCGATCGGCAGGCCGGGGAAGTCGAGCAGGTCCTTCTCCGCAATCAGCACGAAGACCGAGATCCACGTGGCGCTGACCGGAATGGGAAGACCGCGAAAGAGGTGCCGGTGGGCCTTGGACGGGAAGCTGCACCCGCGGCTGAACCGGATGACGCCGGACAGGATGATCACCAGTGCGGCCGCCTTGCCCCACGCGCCGTAGTCCTTCCACATCATCTGGTACGTCAGGGCCGCGGGAGCGACGCCGAAGCTGATGCAGTCGATGTAGGTGTCCAGCCGCTCGCCGAACGCGGTCTCGGCCCGCAGAAAACGGGCGAGCGTGCCGTCGAATCCGTCCAGAATCGCAGCCAATATAATAAACTGGGCTGCAAGCACATAGTTCTCTTCGAAGGCCAGAAGAATCGCGATGGAACCGAGCACGAGCACGGTCAGCGTGAACGCCGTCAGAGCTATGTGGCGAAGCTTCATCCAGGATCCTGCGAAACCAACCGGGCCAGCACGGTCTCCCCCGCCCGAACCTTCATACCCCGCGAAACGAGAATCTCAACCGTTCCTCGCGGAAAAAACACGTCCAGCCGGGAGCCAAACTTCATCATGCCTATCCGTTCGCCCTTCTGCAACTCCTGATTCGGGGTCAGCCAGTGCACGACGCGGCGGGCGACGGGGCCCACGATCTGGCGCGTCAGGCACCGGACGCGGCCGCCGTCGATGAGGATCGAGTTGTTCTCATTGACGCGCGAGGCCCGGTTGTCGAAGGCGAAGAGGAACCGCCCGGGCGTGTACTTCAGGGCGCGGACCCGGCCCGCCACCGGGGCGCGGTTGACGTGGACGTTGAAAACGCTGAGGAAGACGCTGATACGGACCGCGTCGCCGCCGATGAATTCCAACTCGGGCTCCTCGACGATCTCCATCACGCGCCCATCGGCGCCCGAGAGCACCGCATCCGGGTCCGTCGGCGGCGTCCGGTCGGGATCGCGGAAGAAGAAGACCATGAATCCGCAGCCGACGGCCGCCAGCACGCCGAACGCCCGCGCCGCCGGCATCCAACCCGCCGCCGCCGCACCCAGCGCCAGCGCCCCCAGCACGCCGGGCACGCCGAAGATGAAAGGCCAGCCGTCTCTCGCAATCCGCATGGTCCCGCCGTTTGTGTTCCTGCCGCGTCCGGCCCACAGGGTAGGCGCCGGAGCCCCCTTTTGTCGATGCCGCAGTGATCGCACCGGAAGAAGCTGCCCGCCGCGGATGCCGGATGCTATCCTGTGGCGCATATGCAGGAAATGCCCATGAACGACGTCCCCGCGACGCCTCCGGTCCGGCTTCGCGCGGAGAAGCTGGTGTACGAGGGGCATGCGCTGGCGCGGCTGGACGGGCTGGTCTGCTTCGTCGACGGCGCGCTCCCGGGCGAGCTGGTCGACGCGCGGATCGTTCGGCGGGCCGCCCGTCACGCCTTTGCGGACCTGGTCCGGGTTGTCGAACCCTCCCCCGCCCGCCGGGCGCCAGCCTGTCCCGTTTTCGGACTCTGTGGCGGCTGCCACCTGCTGCACCTCGATTACGCGGCCCAGCTCGAGGCGAAGCGCGGCTTTGTTGCCGAGGCCCTGCGCTTCCTCGGTCCCGGCGCCCCGCCGGTGGAGCCGGCGATCGGGATGGATCCGCCGGTTTTCTTCCGGAACAAGATGTCGTTCTCGATCGGCATGCGCGACGGGGCGCCGGTCTGCGGGCTCCACGAGCGCGACGCGCATGACCGCATCACGGACGCCTCCGCGTGCGTCCTGCAGTCGGAGGCGTCCCGCGAGATCCTGCGCCGGATGCAGTCCTTCCTGGCGTCCGGCCGGTGGCCGCCCGATCGCCGGCCGGAACGGATCGAGATCCGCGAGGGACGGCGGACCGGCGACCGGATGATCCTCCTCGAACGCGCCTCGGGCGGCTTCCCTTTCGAGCCGTGGGCGGAGCTCTTCGCGGGGCTTGCGACGACCGTCGTCGCCGCCGCGCCTCCCCACGGCGCGCTGCGTATCCTCAGCGGACCGGGAATCCTGCGCGAGCAACTGGGCGGAATGACCTTCGAGATCGGCCCGCGCGATTTCTTCCAGACGAACACGGAGCAGGCGGAGCGCCTCTTCGGCCTGATCGAGGACCGCGTCCGCGCCCTGAACCCGCGGCGGGTTCTCGATCTCTACGCCGGGACCGGCGCGATCACGGCATTTCTCGCGCGCGCGGCCGGGGAGGCGGTCGGCGTCGAATCGCATGCGGCATCGGTCGAATCCGCGATCCGCAATGCGCGCCTCAACGGGCTCGCCAATATCCGGATGATCCGCGGCGACGCGGCGAGAGTGGCCGCCTCGATGACTGGCCGTGTCGATGCGGTCGTGGTCGACCCGCCCCGCGCCGGCCTGTCGCCCGAGGCCCGGCGCGCGGTCCTGGCGACGAGCGCGCCGGTCGTGTTCTACGTTTCCTGCAATCCCGCCACGCTCGGCCGCGACGTCCGCGAGTTCGTGACCGCGGGCCTGCGTCCCTCATGGATCCAGCCGGTCGACATGTTCCCGCAATCCTTCCATGTCGAGACGGTGGTCGAGATGAGGCGGTGAGGGTTACGGAGGCAAGTGTCGGAGTGTCGAGCGGCAGAGTGTCGAGTGCCGGCGGCCACCATCTTCTTTCAGGTTTCAGGTTTCATCCCTCATCCCTGATTTCGCCTCGCCGCCACACTGCCACACTGCCTACCACCATACTGCCATACCGCCATACCGC
>CAYXFW010000125.1:4049-7403 GCA_964464305.1 uncultured Verrucomicrobiota bacterium | reverse complement strand
GTGCCCAAGGTGGTGGAGTAATCCATGGCCGTGACGGTCGCCATCGAGACGCCGCGGTCGGCCGGGGCGGTTGCCCGCGAACGGGCGACGGCTGCCCGAACCAGCCTTCCGGAGCCGCCGGAACCGCGGGCGAAACCGGTTGCCCCTCCGATGGCGTTCGAAGAGATCTTCGGACCCGCCCGCCCCCGCGACGACAGCGGGGCCGCGACGCCTCCTCCTTCGCGGTCCGGCCCGAATGCGTTCGAGCCCACCGAAGGTATCGCCATGGGTCCCGGCGGAGCCGGCGAGCGCGACCCGCTGGCCGAGCACCCGGCATTTCAGCGGGCGGCCGGCCTCTTCAACGCGGCGCTGGCCGTGTACCATGAGTTCGAGAAGACCAAGGATGCCTCGCAGCTCGACCGGGTGGCGGCCATGAGCGAAGAGGCGGCGAAGATGTTCGCCCAGATCGAGTCGCAATTCCCGGGCGACCGTCGCGTGCGGAAGTACATCGAACAAAGTTACGGTCTGGCGCGATATGCGCGGCAGAGCTACCTCGCGTCGGGGCATGTCGCCGACAGCCGGAATCCCCGTCGCCGGCCGACCCTGCCGGCGCCGCCGCCGATGCAGAGCCGCGTCGCACGGCCGTCGCCGACGGACATGGAATCGCCGCCGACCGCGGCCGAGGGGCTCAAGCTCGGCCCCGCATGGAACGCGCCGATCCGCGTCGGGGCCGGCCTCGTGCGCGAATTGCGTGACCTGCTGTCTCCGCACGGATCGCCGGCGGCGGACCTGAGCCCGAAGCCCGGGCTCATGATCCATCCCGGCATCCCGTATCTGGAGCGGATCGACAGGGTGGCGACGAGGCTCGGCATTCCGCCGATCGGGGGGACGGGCGACGACGTGACCTTCCCCGGATTCCCCGAGCGGAGCCTGCGCTACTTCGCGTTCGATTCGAGCGATGCAAACCCGCCCTACAAGGGAGGCCGGCTGATCGTCGACGCGGCCCGTCGCGCCGTCGGGGTTCAGTGGATCGATACGACGCCGTCGGGGCGGCTGATGCTGCCCGAGGAGATGTTTGCGCCCAAGTGGAGCATCTACGATCCGATCGGCGGAAAGATCCGGGACCGTCCGAGCCACCGCATCGCGCACCGGGTCCGCAGCAGCAACGGGATGATCCAGATCGACACGGAGGTCATGGACCCCGCCGCACCGCCGAACGCGAGGTCGCTCGGCCGCTACAGCCTCCAGCTGGCCCAACCCATCGTCAACCTCACGCTGCTGCGCATGTCGGCCGCGCAGTAGCGGGGCGCCGCTACCGCCCGACCATGTTCACATCGAGCTGAATCGGCACGGTCGCCTGCTTGAGGAAATCCTCGGGAGGCATGCCGGCGTCCGCGTGAATGCCGGAACCCGTTCGGGCAAGCAGGTTGGCCAGCGCGCCCCGGCACAGCGAGGCGTCGCTGCGGACAACGTTGAGAACCGGCACGGAATCCCGGAGCCGAAGCGTCGCCCGAAGGTGCTCGGAAGGCGTCGGAATCATCATCGGCCGCCGGCAGTTGACGCACCGGCCGCGCATGCCGACCTCGTGTTCCATGACCCAGAGCTTCTGTCCGCATTCGGGGCACGAGATCTTGAACTGGCGCTCGGCCTCCGGCCGGAAGATGAACACGCCCATGGGGGCCATGCAGGAGGCGGCGACGCGCTCCAGAAGGACGCGGGCGTCGTCGAGGGACCGGCCGTCCATGAAGTGAACCAGCCACACGATCGCGTCTGCCTGCTGGTATTTCACCTTCGCCCCGGCGGGGTCCGTGCCATTCGGCGCGGCCGCCTCGAGGAAGGCGCGATACTGGCCGAACTCCACCTCGCCCGACGTCTCCTCCGCCGTACCCAGCACGGCGCGGACAAAGGCGTCGGCGATTCCGGGCTCGGCCGAGAGAACGGGAATGAAGAGTTTCCGGCGACTCGATCCGGACTGGATGGATGCGCTCATGCCGGGATGTCCTGAACCCTTGATACTCCCGCATCGGTCATCGCACAAGTCGAATCGTCGCCCCGGAAGGGGGCCGTCCTAGACCTTCCGCTTCTTCTCGCGGGACTTCTTGATCACCTGCTCGGCGATGGCATACGGAACGGTCTCGTAATGCTCGAAGTGCATGGTGAACGCCGCGCGGCCCTGGGTCACCGTGCGCAGCGCGCTGGAGTAGCCGAACATCTCCGCGAGCGGCACCATGCCGCGGATGATCTTGACGGGACCCTGCGATTCCATCGACTCGATGCGGCCGCGCCGGGAACAGATGGAGCCCGTGACCGAGCCCATGAACTCCTCCGGCGTCTCGACCTCCAGCGACATGACCGGCTCGAGAAGCTCCGGGCTGGTCCGGTGGAACAACTCGACGAACCCGGCCCGCCCTGCCTCGAGGAAGGCGAAATCGTTCGAGTCCACCTCGTGGTAGGACCCGTCGACCAGCGTGACGCGCATGTCCACGACCGGGTAGCCCGCGTACGGCCCCGTCAGCATCGCGCGAACCACGCCCTTTTGAACGGCGGGGATGAACTCCGACGGAATCCGGCCGCCGACCACCGCATCGACGAACTCGAATCCCTCGCCCTTCTTCGTCGGTTCGAGGCGCAACACCACATGCGCGTACTGGCCGCGACCGCCGCTCTGCTTGATGTGCTTGTACGCGCCCTCGGAGGGCTCGGTGCCGGTCTCGCGGTAGGCGACTTCGGGAGGGCCGACCTTGGCCCCGACGTTGAACTCGCGCTTCAGGCGGTCGACGATGATCTCGAGGTGGAGCTCGCCCATGCCCGAGATGATCGTCTCGTGCGTTTCCGAGTCGAATGCGACGGTGAACGTCGGGTCCTCGTCCGCAAGGCGGCGGAGCGCCTCGCCCAGCCGCTCGTTGTCCGCCTGGCTCGACGGCACGATGCTGATCGCAATGACCGGCGCCGGAAATTCGATGGCCATGAGATGGATGGGATGGTCCTCGTTGCAGAGCGTGTCGCCGGTCTTCGTTTCGCCGAGCCCCACGACCGCCACAATGTCGCCGCAATAGGCCTCCTCGATCGACTCCTGCCGGTTGGCGTGCATGCGGAAGATGCGGCCGATCCGCTGCTCCTTGTTCCGCGTGCTGTTGATGACCGTGTCGCCGGCCTTCAAGGTTCCGGAATAGATGCGGATGTACGTCAGCTTGCCCATGTGCTTGTCGGCCATGATCTTGAAGGCCAGGGCGGAGAAGGGGTCCGAGTCGGTCGGGTTCCGCCGGTTCTCCTCGGGCTCCTTGGCGCAGATGATCGGGGGGATCTCGTTCGGCGCGGGCAGGCAGTTCACGATGCCGTCGAGCAGCCGCTGGACGCCCTTGTTCTTGAAGGCCG
>CAYXFW010000125.1:0-4039 GCA_964464305.1 uncultured Verrucomicrobiota bacterium | reverse complement strand
GCAGTAGACGGGCACGACCCGGCGGGCGATGGTCGCCCGGCGCAGAATGGAGAGAATTTCCTCGGTCGTCAGATCGCCGGTATCGAGGAACTTGGCCAGCAGCGTGTCGTCCTGCTCGGCGCATTTCTCGACCAGGTTGGCCCGCCACGTCCGGGCCTTCTCCATCTTGTCGGCCGGGATCTCCGTTTCCGTGATGTCGCGCCCCTGGTTGTCCGCGGAGTAGTAGAGCGCCTTCATCGAAATCAGGTCGATGATCCCGGCGAACGACTCCTCCTTGCCGATCGGAACCACCACGGGGACGGCATTGGCGCCGAGTTCCTCCTGGATCTCCTCGAGGACGCGGAAGAAATCGGCTCCAACGCGGTCCATCTTGTTGATGAACGCAACCTTGGGAACGTTGTACTTCTCGCTCTGGCGCCAGACCTTCTCGGACTGGGGCTGCACGCCGCCGACGGCGCAGAAGAGGGCGACGACGCCGTCCAGCACGCGCAGGGAGCGCTCGACCTCCATCGTGAAGTCCACGTGGCCCGGGGTGTCGATCAGCGTGATCCGGTGGCCCTTCCACTCGAGGGTCGTGGCCGCCGACGTGATCGTGATGCCACGCTCCTGCTCCTGCGGCATCCAGTCCATGACGGCGCTTCCGTCATGCACTTCGCCGATCTTGTGCGTCCGCCCCGCATAGTAGAGAATGCGCTCGCTGCACGTCGTCTTGCCGGCATCGATGTGGGCCATGATGCCGATGTTCCGAACTTCTGACAGGGCCACTTGTCTGGGCATTGGGAAATCCTCGCGTATCGCCGGTGTCTCTCAGGCACAAAAGCGCGGGAGTATGCGCCCGGGACGGTGGGAATTCAAGCAAAATCGACCCCGGAAAATTCGTTACAGCGCATGGTCTCCGCCCGGCGATCCCCGCCCATCCGTCTTCCGGGGCACGACAGAGCGGTCCGTCGGCGGGAGTTGGAGGGCCCCGCTCCGACGTGCCCTGCGAAGCGTCTTCGCGAAGCGGGGTCGGCGCCAAAGCGTGACAGGACGCAAGATTCTTGGGGCACGACGGAGCGTGCCCCTCCAAGGACCATGAAGAGAGTCTTGTGGGGGGGGGGGCCGCGGGCTGGGGCGGCTTGGGGAAACCGCAACTCCGGGTTGACACCGGCCGTCAGGTTCATTATTTTCTGAACAGAATGAACTCGCCTCCGGTCATCGCGGATGACGCCGTGCGAAACGTCGAGCACGAGGTCGTGGAATTGTTCGTCCACATCGCGTCCCTGATCGGCCTGCCCCGATCGGTGGGGGAACTCTACGGCTACCTGTTCGTCTCGCGCGATCCCCTGTCCATGGACGTGCTGATCGAGCGCCTCGGTCTCAGCAAAGGCGCGACCAGCCAGGGACTTCGACTGCTCAAGTCCTTCGGCGCCGTTCGGACAGTCTATGTCCCCGGCGACCGGCGCGACCATTTCACGGCGGAACGCGAGCTGCGGAAGCTCGTCGGCGGCTTTGTGAAGGAAGAAGTGATTCCCCACCTGCAGAGCGGTGAGGAACGGTTGTCGGGAATCCGGAAACTCCTCGACGGGGTCGAGGGGCCGGAACAGGCGGCGCTGAAGGAGCGGGTGGACCGGCTGGCCAGCTGGCATAGCCGGTCGGATCGCCTGCTCCCGATGCTGCTGCAGTTGATCCAAACGTGAATCGCGGCCACCGCGCGCGTCGCCCGGGTCATGGCGCCCTTCGGGGATCCTCGACCAAGGGCGGGAGCCTGCCCGGAGGAGGAGTTTCAAGTTTCAAGTTCCAAGTTTCAGGTTGGGACTCCCAGAACTTGGAACCTGGAACTTGAAACTGGGAACCTGGAACCTGAAACCCGGAGCGTCAGAACTTGAAACTTGAAACTTGGAACTTGAAACTCGGAGCCCCATGAACATCCCTCTCCTCGACCTGAAAGCCCAGTACGCCTCCATCCGCGCCGAGATCGAGCCGGTCATCCGCGAGGTGGTCGAGTCGCAGTACTTCATCAACGGCCCGCAGGTCGCTGCCTGCGAGCGTGACGTCGCCGCCTACTGCGGCGCGGCGCACGCGATCGGCGTCTCGTCGGGCACGGACGCCCTGCTCGTCGCGCTGATGACCGAGGGCATCGGCCCGGGCGACGAGGTCATCACCACGCCCTACACCTTCTTCGCCACCGCCGGCTCCATCGCCCGCGTCGGCGCCCGCCCGGTGTTCGTGGACATCGACCCGGTCACGTTCAACATCGATCCGGCCCGCGTCGCGGCGGCCGTCACCCCGCGCACGAAGGCCCTCATGCCGGTCCACCTGTACGGCCAGTTGGCCGACATGGAGGCCCTCGGCGCCATCGCCGCCCGCCACGGGCTCGTCATGATCGAGGACGCCGCCCAGGCCATCGGCGCCGCCCACCGTGGCCTCCGCGCGGGCTCGATCGGCGACTACGGCTGCTTTTCCTTCTTCCCGTCCAAGAATCTCGGCTGCTTCGGCGACGGCGGCATGGTGACGACGAACGACCCCGCGCGGGCCGAAAAGCTCGCCGTCATGCGCATGCACGGCATGAAGCCCAAGTACATCCACAAGTTCATCGGCGGCAACTTCCGGTTCGACACCCTGCAGGCCGCCGTCGTGCAGGTGAAGCTGCGGCATCTCGACGCGTGGACCGAGGGCCGCCGCCTCAACGCCGCCCGCTACGACCGGCTCTTCCAGGAGAGCGGCCTCGCCGGCCGCGACGCCGTCCGCCTGCCCGCCGTCACCACCGACCGCCATATCTTCAACCAGTACGTCATCCGCGTGGACCGCCGCGACGCCCTGATCGAGCACCTGAGGAAAGCCCAGGTCGGCTGCGAGGTCTACTATCCCGTCCCGCTCCACCTCCAGGAATGCTTCGCCGACCTCGGCCACAAGCCCGGCGACTTCCCCGTCAGCGAACGCGCCGCCCTCGAAACCCTCGCGCTCCCCGTCTACCCCGAACTCTCCGACGCCCAGGCGGCATACGTCGTCGACACGATCCGGGGGTTCTGCGGATGACCTCCGCCCCCGTTCTCGACCGCGCCTTCGCGGCGGTCTCGGGGCCCCTCGCGGCCGCGGGTGTCGAATGCCTTCTCATTGGCGGGTTTGCCGTGAATCACTACGGCTACTCCCGCAGCACGCTGGACGTCGACTTCATGGTTGTCGCGGACCGACTCGACGAGGTGCGCAGGGTCATGATCGACCTGGGGTTTTCCAACGTGACGGTCGAGGACAATGTTGCGTTCTTCAGCGTTCCGGGCTCGTCGCTGCGGGTGGACTTCCTGCGCGTCGACGAATCGACCCTTCGCGAACTGCTCGGCCGGTCCGCGGAAGCCCTCGTTCACGGGCATCGACTCCGTGTGCCCGCCCTGCGGGACCTGATTTCGATGAAGATCTTCTCGCTGGCGCAGGCGGGCGCGCGGAGGGGAGAGAAGGATCTTCCGGATATCGTTCACCTCTGCCGGATCCACGGGCTGGATCCGGAGCGCGATGTTCGCCCGCTCTGCGCGAGGTTTGGAGACGCCGCCATGTTCGGGCGGATTCTTGCCCGCTGGAAGGAGATCGGGCCGCAATGATCTTCCCCGTACCTTCCGTATCTCTCCCTCCTCCGCGGCTGACGATGGACGAGTACGCCGATTGCATCCAGTACCTCCTCGAGGCCACCGACCCCGCCCGCGCCCGCGCCCAGAAGGAGTTTGAGGAACGCATCGATGTCCCCTTCAGCCTCCGGCCACGGGATCTGAACTCCGAACTCCGAACTTGAAACTTGAAACTTGGAACTTGAAACTCCTCAATCTGGGGGATTCTGACATGAAAGGCATCGTATTAGCCGGTGGGTCGGGCACCCGCATGTATCCGATCACGCGCGGGGTCAGCAAGCAGATGCTGCCCGTGTACGACAAGCCGATGATCTACTACCCGATCTCCGTCCTGATGCTGGCGGGGATCCGGGAGATCCTGGTCGTCTCGACGCCGCAGGACCTGCCACGGTTCCGGGATCTCCTGGGCGACGGCAGCCAGTGGGGTCTGCGCCTCTCGT
>CAYXFW010000124.1:0-7405 GCA_964464305.1 uncultured Verrucomicrobiota bacterium | reverse complement strand
CATCGCGGCGGCGCTCTATGCCGTGGTGCCGAACTGGCAGCATTTCTGGGTGGTCGACGCCCTGCACCTTGGCGTGCGCGTGCCCGCCAGCTATCTCGCATGGGCCGGGGCGTACGCAGCCCTCTACTTGATCGGCATCCTGGCGCTGGCTATCTTCTCGTTCCGCAGCACGGAAGTGAAAACCTGATGGATCGAACCCCCGAGCGCGTCGCCCTGGTCGCGGCGGTCGTCTCCCTCCTGCTGGCCGTGGCCTCCGCGGTCGGACGGACGGCGGAGGGATCGCTCCTGTTCGGGCCGATGTCGGCGCTCCACGCATGGGCCGGTTTCGTCGCGCTCGCAGCGGCCGCCCGCGAGTTCTTCGAGCGCCGCGCCGCGGAGGAGGCGCTGGAGGCGGAGGCCGCGCGCCGCGAGCAACCCGACCATTCCCTCTTCGCGCGGGACGGCGGCGTCTTGGAGGAGCCCTTTTCGATGGCGCGCAGCCGTGCGTTGTTCGAGCGGTGGGCCGTGCCTGCGGTGGCCCCGCTGCTGGGCATCGGCCTCGGCGCCACCGCATGGCTCCAATTCCGGGCGCTGGCCGGACTGCCGCCGCCCGGGATTGCGGTCCGTCTGCCCGCCGCCGGGTGGTTCGGCGCCGTCGCGTTTGCGCTGCTGATCCTGGGCCGCTATCTGGTTGTTTCCTCGCGCGCGCCGGGCAGGGTCCGCCTCCGCGCGGCGGGCGTCGCGGCGGGCGCCACCGCGCTGGCGGCACTCGCCGCGATGGCGGCCTGTCTCGCGACCGGGGCCGGGTATCCGACCGTGGAGAGGGGCGTCGCAGTCGCACTGATCGCGGCCGCGGGCCTGCTGGCAGCGGAGCAGATCCTCAACGCGCTGCTCGATGCGTACCGTCCCCGCGGGCACGACGCCGGACCGGCCTCGCCGTACGAGAGCCGCATCGCGCGGCGCCTGTGCGACCCGTCCTCGTGGGTCCATGGGGCGGCGGAGTCGCTGGATTACCAGTTCGGCTTCAAGGTCTCCCAGACCTGGTTCGCCGGTTTCCTCGGCCGCACGCTCGCGCCGCTCCTTCTCTTCCAGATCGCCGTCCTGTATGCGCTGACCTCGATCGCCATCCTCGGACCGGAGGAGGAGGGCATTCTGGAGCGGTTCGGCGCTCCGCGCGCGGCAGCGGCGGGAGGCTGGCGCCTGACGCCCGGGTTCCACTGGAAGCTGCCGTGGCCGTTCGAGACGGTCCGCCGCGTCCCTGCCCGACGCCTGCTGGAAACGCACGCCGGATACGAGGGCGGCGTGAAGGACGCCTCGGAGGTTCTCTGGACGCGCCCGCATTTCGAGCGCGAAGATCCCTTTCTGACTCCCGCGCGCGACAGGGCGACATCGGCCGTCCCGGCCGCCGGCGATGCCGCGGTGCCGGTTAATCTCGTCAGCGTCAACCTGCCGGTCGAGTACCGCGTGACGAACCTGTTGCAGTACGCCTACGGCCATCGCGACCCGGCGGCCGCGCTGCGGGCCGCCGCGATGCGCGCGGTGACGATGGAAACCGCAGGACGCGACCTCTTTGACATCCTCGGCCCCGGTCAGGCGGAGTTCGCCAAGGCAGTGGGCGCGCGGATCCGTGCCGAGGCTGGCACGATGGGCCTGGGCATCGAGGTCACGTTTGTCGGCGTGCAGGGCGTCCACCCGCCGGTGCCGATCGCCGACGCGTTCGAATCGGTCGTCGGGGCGCTGGAGGAGAAGGAGTCGGCCGTCCTGGCCGGCCGCGCCCACGCCGCCCGCGTCCTGCCGGCCGCCGAGGCCGCGGTGCAGAAGGTGCGCTACGCGGCGCTGTCGCAGCGGACGGCGCAGGAGCTCGGCTCGCGGGCGGAGGCGGCCCAGTTCCTCGTCCGCAAGGCGGCGCACGACCGGTCGCCTCTCGTCTACCGCGGCCGCGCGCACCTGCAGGCGGTGCAGGACGCGCTGGTGAAACCGCGGCTCTTCGTGGTCGCGGCCCCGCGCGACACGGAGGTCCTGCAGTTGAATCTCGAAGAGAAGATCCCATCCTCCCTCTTTGACCTCGGGCCGCCCTCCGGCACGCCCGCGGACGGGACGGGGGCGGCGGGAACGGAGAAACGGAAATGAGCGGGCACGACCACCCCCACCCTCCGCGCAACCGCTGGATGCTCGCGCTGGGCGCGCTGATCCTCGCGCTGTTCGCGCTGTCGCAGACCGTCGTCATCGTGCGCCAGGGCGAGACCGCCGTGCGCACGACGTTCGGCCGCATCGACGGCGCGGCGATCGTCGAGCCCGGCCTCTACACCCGGTGGCCCTGGCCCGTGCAGAAGATCGAGCGGTTCGACGCGCGAACACAGATCCTCGAGGGCGCGCTGGAGCAGACGCTGACGCAGGATGGCCGCCCGGTGCTCATGTCGCTCTTCACCGGCTGGCGCATCGCGGACCCGGTCCGCTTTCTCGAACGCGTCGGCACGGTGGAGCAGGCCCGCCGCAACCTCGTCGGGCTCATCGGACACTGGCGCAACGCCACCGTCGGCCGTCACACGTTCGAATCGCTCGTGAACCCCGACCCGGCCGCGCTGAAGCTCGAGGCCATCGAGAAGGCCGTCGCGGGCGCCGCGGGCCCGGAGGCGCGCGAGCGCTACGGCGTCGAGATCGTCACCGTCGGCATCCGGTCGCTCGGCCTGCCGCAGGCGATCACAGAGAAGGTCTTCGAGCGCATGCGCGCCGAGCGCAAGGCCGTCGCCGAACGCTACCGTTCCGAAGGCGAAAGCGAAGCCACCCGCATCCGCGCCGAGGCCGACAGCGCGCGCGACACGAAGCTTGCCGGCGCAGCCGCCGAGGCGCGCCGCATCCGTGCCGAGGGCGACGCCGCCGCCGCGGAGGCCTACACGGTCTTCGAGAAGGACCCCGGCCTCGCCCTCTTCCTGCGCAAGATCGAGGTGCTGGAGCAGACACTGGGGCAGCGCTCCACCGTCGTGCTGGGAGCCGACACGCCGCCGTTCGATCTGCTCGCGGGCGCGACCAACGCCGCGCCGGTCCCGGCTCGCGCCGCACCGGCGGGGAGCGGAAAGTAACCGGATGAGCCACGGGCATCCCCAACCGAACGACATCGCCCCCGCGCTTGCGGAGGCGCTCTCGCTCGCCGCCCGTCTTCTGCGGGGCGGCTTGCTGCTGCTCGTGCCCCTGTATCTACTGTCCGGGCTGCACATTCTCCCGCCCCAGGAACAGGCCGTGGTCCTTCTCTTCGGCCGCGCGGAGTCCGCGGGCGCGGAGCGGGTCTGGGGCCCCGGCGTCCATTGGACCCTCCCCCGCCCCTTCGCGGAGGTCATCCGCCTCGAGACCGGCCGCGTGAAGACGATCGATTCGGGTGCGTATGGGCCGGACGCGTCCGACGCCGCCCTGCCGCCGGTCGAAACCGGGGACGAATGGAAGCGGCTTCTTCTCACCGGCGACGCCAACCTGCTGCGCGCGCGATGGGCGATGCGCTACACCATCGACGATGCCGCCGCCCATGCCTTCGGCTTCTCGAACCCCGCCGTCATGGTCTCGAACGAATTCCGGCGCGCCGTGCTCCACGCTACGGCCGCCTTCACGGCGGACCGGGCGCTCCGGACCGACGTCGACGGTCTCCGCGCCGCGATCGAGGATGCCGCGCGGGCGCGTTTCGCGGCCATCCGCAGCGGGATCCGGGTCGAGCGCGTCGAAGCCGTCGCTCTCGCACCCCCGCCCTCCGTCGCCGCGTCCTTCGACGAGGTGATCCGGTCCGAGCAGGAACGCAGCACGCGCATCAGCGAGGCCCGCGAGTACGCCGCGCGACGCGCCAACGAGGCCCTGGGCGAGGCCGCCAGCCGGCTCAGCCAGGCCGCCTCGTGGCGCGACCGGCTGGTCGCGGGCACCCAGGCCGACGCCGCCTACTTCGAGCGGATCCTGCCGCACTACCTCCGCCGGCCGGATGTCGTCGGCGCCGTGCTGCTGCAGGACGGCATCCGCCGCGCCCTGGACAAGGTGTCGGAAAAATACGTGATCCGCCGCGGCGCCGAGGGTCGTCAGGAACTTCGACTGTGGCTCGGACCCGAACCCAAACGGCCGGGGGCCCATGCAGACGTCCCCTAGGGAAACCCGCCACGACGGCCATTCGCACGGCTCGGCCGCCGGCCTGCTGCTGTGGGTTCTGCTCGCGGCCGCCTTCGTCGTCGCCGGCTACGTCGTCCCCTGGCTCCAGCCCGACAATCCGGCCGCGGGCGACATCGCCGCCGCCATCGGCGCGATCATGCTCGCCGCACCGATCGTCTGGAACGCCGCGCGCGATCTCCTGCGCGGCCACCTGCACATGGACGAGCTGGTCGCCATCGCCGTCCTGGCCTCGATGGCCCAGGGCGACTTCCGGACCGCCGGCGTCATCTCGTTCTTCATGCTGATCTCGATGGTCATCGAGACGCGCACCGCCGAGGGCGCGCACAAAGCCATCGAGGGACTCGTCCGCCTGACGCCCACCACCGCGCGCCGCATCGGGGCGGAAGGCGCCGAGGAGGAGATCGCCGCGCACCTGCTGCGCCCCGGCGACCGGATCCGCCTCCGCCCGGGCGACAGCGTCCCTGCGGACGGACGTATCGATGCAGGCCGGACCACGCTCAACGAGGCGACCATCACCGGCGAGTCGATGCCCGCTGAAAAGGGTCCGGGGGACGACGTTTTCGCGGGGACGCAGAATCTCACCGGCGCCGCCGAAATCGTCGTCACGCGCGCGGGCGAGGACACGACTCTCGGACAGGTCCGGTCGCTGATCATGGCCGCCGAGAAGACGCGCCTGCCGTTCACCGCCCTGATCGACCGCTATGTCGGCTACTACACGCCTTTCGTGCTCGCCGTCGCAGCATTTGTCTGGTTCTTCACCGGGGATTGGAACCGCGTGGTCGCCATCCTCGTCGTCGCCTGTCCCTGCGCGCTCATCCTCGCCACGCCGACCGCCATGGTCGCCGCCCTTTCCGCCGCCGCGCGCGCGGGCATCCTGGTCAAGAACGTCGCGGACCTCGAAGCCGTGTCGCGGACCGACGCCGTGGTGTTCGACAAGACAGGCACGCTGACGACCGGCGAGCTCGCCGTCGCTCGCATTGCGCCCGCGGAGGGTGTCCGCCCCGTGGACCTCCTCGCCGCCGCCACCGCCGCGGAACGCTACAGCAACCACCCCGCCGCACAGGCGATCCTGCGGCTGGCGTCCGAAAGCGGCCTCCCGCCAGAGCCTTCGCAGGACCTGCACGAGGAGCCCGGCCGCGGCGTTCGCGCACGAATCGCGGGCGGCACGGTCCTCTGCGGCCGCGCATCCTGGCTTGGCGAGAACGGCGTGGCGGTTTCCGCGTCGTCGGACGATGGAGCGGCGGACGATGCGGCGGATCTCAGCGTCGTGTACGTCGCCCTCGGCGGCCGCCTTCTCGGATGGATCGGCCTTCAAGACCAGGTCCGGCCGGGCGCGAAGGAAGCGGTTCACGCGCTGCGCGACCTGCACATCCGCCGCATCGCCATGGTCACCGGGGACCGCCCCGCCGCCGCGCGCCGCGTGGCCGCTCTGATCGACTGCCCCGAGTTCCGGGCCGGCTGCCTCCCGCAGGCGAAGGTCGACTTCGTCAACGAGGTGCGCAGGGGCTCCGCCCGCGTGGCGGTCGTCGGCGACGGCGTCAACGACGCCCCGGCGCTCGCGGCCGGCGACACGGGAATCGCGATGGGCGCGGCCGGAAGCGACGTGGCCATCCACAGCGCCACCATCGCGCTGATGAGCAACGACCTCCTCCGCGTGCCGTTTCTGATCCGGCTGTCGCGCCGCACGCGCACGGTCGTCGGCCAGAACATCCTCGTCGGCCTGCTCTTCATTCTCGGCGGCATCGCCCTCTCGGGCGCCGGCCGCATCCCGCCCATCCTGGCCGCGCTCCTCCACAATGCCGGCTCGTTGATTGTCATCTTCAACAGCGGCCGCCTCATCCGCGCCGGCGAAAGCCTCAAGTAGCGCAGCCGACACGGCTGCGCAGTTTCAAGTTCCAAGTTTCAAGTTCCAAGTCCCGGACTCCCACCGGGCTATTGCGGTACCTGTCCCCCCGGGCTTGTCCCGCGGTTCCGGTCCCACCGGGCTTGCCCCGGTGGGGAGGCAAAATGAAACGGCTGCCCCCGCCCCCGCCGCCACAGGGCCACACTGCAATACGTCCACACGTCCGCCGCGGCCACACGGCCCCACCTCCCGCGGCCCGGCTACTACCTCCCCGTCTCCGCGACCGCGATGTCCCTGAATCTCATCCGAAGCGCGTCGCGGGCATGGAGCTGGAGGGCGATGCGGCCGCGGAGGCCGGTGCTGCGCTCCCGATGCGGGGCGTCATCGAGAACGCCCTTGAGGTCCGCGTCGCGCACGATGCGGCCGTTCAACTCCACAATCACGCGTGTGTTGCGGGCGAGGATACGAAGGTCGTTCCACGGCTCGGGATCATCCGCGTATCGAAACGCCACGCCGGCGGGGGCCATCTCGGGGCGGGCGTCGGAGACCCTGGCGAGTGCCGGGGCGATCCACTTCCGCACGCCTCGCGTCTCGTCGTAGATAAAGCCGGTGCGCCAGGGGCCGGGCGGGTGGATGTCCACCTGCGGGCCGTCGAGCCAGCCGGCCGCGTCGTCGAAGCGGCTTCGGATCTGCACACCGCTGTTGCCGGGGATGCCGCGGAACGGCTGGAAACGCAGTCGAAGCAGGAAGTCGCCGTACTCGCCGTCCGCCATCAGCCACACGTAGTCGTGCTTCGGGTCCTGTGTGGAGTCGACAACGATCGCGCCATCCGCGACGCGCCAGTAAACCTTGTTCGTGTCCGCGGCGACGCACTTCACGGACCAGCCGGCAAGGTCGCGCCCGTTGAAGAGCGGCGTCCAGCGGCCCTCCGCATCCTTCGTCGCCGCAGTCATAGCCGCGCGCGCCGCGCCCTCGTCCGGCACCGCCGGCTCCGCCGCAGCGACCACCAGCCCGGACACCAGGCCCCAGGATCCCATCAGGATTCGCATCAGGCTCATGCACGACCGTAGTCCCCTCACGCCCCTTCACGCAAGGATTGACGCCGCCCGCCTCTTCGGCCATAGCTAGAGCCATGAAAGGCGCTCCCCCCCCATTGAATCGGACCGCAGCCGCCGGGTTGCGGATGGCGCGGCGTATCGACCGCCTGCTCCGGAAGGACCCAACCCTCAAGCCCGACACGGTCCGTCACATTCTCAACGGCCTCGCCCAGAGCCCGGCCGCCAACCTGGAAAGGGCACTGCGCCGTGGACGCGCATTCAGTTCTGTCGGCCGATGAGAGAAGGCTGCTGGCCGCCCTGAAGCGGCGCCACGTCCCTTTTCTCCTGGTAGGGCTTTCTGCCGCCGCTCTCCAACAGGCCCCGGTCGTGACACAGGATATCGATC
>CAYXFW010000123.1:1675-7430 GCA_964464305.1 uncultured Verrucomicrobiota bacterium | reverse complement strand
AGAGCATCCGGCGGCGGGGCGGTGGGTCGAACGGCAGATCACCTCCGCGCCGTACGGTCATATGCTGACGAATGCCGGCTGCTGGACGTCCGATGGCCGGCACCTCGTCTACGACATCCGGGCCGACGAGACCGTCTTCGACGGCACGCGCATCGAATCGGTCGCCGTGGCGGACGGTCGTGTCCGGGTTCTCCATGAATCCGGCGCCAGCGCGGCCTGCGGAGTCGTGACCTGCTGTCCGTCGACCGGTGCGTGCGCTTTCATCTTCGGTCCGGAAAATCCGTCGGAGGACTGGACCTACGCCGCCTCGCGCCGGCGGGGCGTTGTGCTCGACATGGACCGTCCCGGGCCGCCGGAGGGATTCGATGCCCGGGACCTCGTGCCGCCGTTCACTCCGGGGGCCCTCCGCGGGGGGACGCACCTGCACACATTCGGCGGCGAGGGACAGGGATGGGTCGCCAGCACCTACGAGGACCACCTGCTCGCGTCGGCGGGGCACGCCGCGGGGGCCGAGACGAACCAGCGCAATGTCGCCGTCAGTGTTCCGGCCGGATTCGTTCGCGTGCGTCACCGGCACCCCCGGAATCACGACGGCACGCACTTCACAGTTCTCGTCACGCGGACACGCGACGCGCCGCAGCCCGGTACGGACCAGATTTCCCGGGCGTGCGAGGAGGGATGGGTCGGGACCGGGGGTTACATCCGACCCGACGGCGCGCGGCAACGGCACGCGATTGCGTTTCAAGGCACCGTCGTTGCGCCCGACGGCACGCCGGTCGTCGAGGTCTTCATCGTCGACCTGCCGGCGGAGGCCGCGGCGATGACGGTTCCCGGAGAGGGTCCGCTCGAGGGCACCGCCACGACCCGCCCCCGGCCGCCCTTCGGCGTCGTTCAGCGGCGGTTGACGTTCACCTCCGGCCGCCGGTATCCCGGCCTTCAGGGCCCGCGGCATTGGCTCCGGAGCGCGCCGGACGGCTCGCGCATCGCGATGCTGCGGAAGGATGACGCGGGGCTGGCGCAGATCTGGACGGTATCCCCCTGCGCCGGGCTACCCGGCGGTCCCGCCGCGGCCCCGGTGCAACTCACGCGCCATCCGTGGCCCGTGGCGTCGGCGTTTTCGTGGTCGCCCGACGGCCGCTGGCTCGCCCACATTGCCGACAACAGCGTGATGGCCGTCGATGCTGCGACCGGCGTCGCGCTCCGGCTGACGCCGCGAACGGAGGATGCCGGTGCGCCGATGCCGCAGGCGTGCGTGATTTCGCCCGACGGCCGGCAGATCGCGTACATGCGAAGCGTCCCCGCGGATGACGGCCGCCGGTTCAGCCAGGTGTTCGTCTGTTCGTGCGGGTGACTCTGCTCCGGGCGGAGACCCGAAGATCCGTCGCGCGCTACTGCGCGGCGACCTGCTGGCGGTAGGACTCGACTTCCCAGTTGTCGATGAAATCGCGCGCCCGGTCGGCGAGGTAGCGGATGCCGCCGAATGCGACGGCAAGCTGCTCGACCAGCGCCCCGTCCTGCGCGAATTCGAGGGCGAGCGCCGCGTTCTTCGCGGTCGTGCCGATCCCCCACACGGCGCCCGAAGCCACGACAACCTTGGGCGCATAACCGTACTTGGCCCTGTACTGCGCGGCCGAACCGGCGGTCGGCGTAACTCGGAGCGGATACGACTTCGAGTAGACGATATGGTCCGGGCTGATCGGGCCGGCGGGCACGGGGATCGCGCCGCCCGCCGCGACGCCGGCGGCATCGCGGCCGAGCGAGGCTTGAAGCTGTCGCGTCATGGCGGCGACGGCGGCGGCGTCGGGCGCGACCCCCGCCTTGAGGATCGTCGAGACCCCTGCCGTGCGGTACTCGGCGGCAAGCGCCTTCATCACGCGGCCGTACGCCTCGCGAATGCCGGCGGCGGTGTCGGCGGCGACGAAGACGCCGTGGTTCTCGAGGAACAGGAGCCCCGGCTCGCGGCCGTCGCGGGCGATGCGCGCGCGCAGGGCCTTGCGGACCTCCATGCACAGCGTGTAGCCGGGATCGACGTAGGGCATCCAGAGGGCGTCCGGGAAGAGACGGCGGCAGACGGCCTCCCCGTCGCGCGCGCAGGCCATGCCGTTGACGAGGGCGGGGTGGGTGTGGACGACGTAGCGGGTGGAGAAGGTGTCGTGCAGCGGGGCCTCGACCGACGGGCGGCCCTTCGAGTCCGGGCGGACCGCGGCGGCCATCATGTCCTTCACCAGCGCCTCGCGCGCGGCGGGCGCCGAGGGGGCCGGAACGCCGTAGAGGCGGCCCAGCTTCGCGCGGTCCATCGCGACCATTGTGGCCGCCGTCAGTCCCGCGAGCGTCGTGCCCGATGGTTTCACCCACATCGTGTCCGCGTTTTTCGCCGACGTGTTCCCCCCGCCGCCCTTTACATACTGCGGCGTGCCGAATTCGTGCGACAGTTCGATGATGGTCTTCAAGAGAGTTGTCATGCCGCAACCATAGGTTCGCGCGCGGGATGGGTGCAAGCCGGATTCGTGTGCAGGGGAAGCGTGCCCCGAAATGACCGGCGGCTATTGTGCCCCGCTGATGGACTCGTAGAGGCCGGGCTTCCAGATGTGGGAGAAGAGTGGCGGGATCCGGCGGCGGGCAATGTCGCGGAAGGGTTCCGGGTCGACGGGGACGAACTCCATGCCGCCGGCCTCCAGTTTCTTCCGGTATTCGGCCTCCATGCGTTCGACCTCCAGGTTGTGCCAGCGGGTGGCCTCGTCGAAGGCCGCCAGGATCCACTGCTGCTGCTGCGGGCTGAAACGCCGTTCGAAGCTGGGGCCGAGGGCGGGGATGTAGAAGCCGATCAGGTGGCGGGTTTCCATCACGAAGGACTGCACTTCGTCGAGATGGTTGGCGCAGATGGTCGCGAGGGGGTTTTCCTGTCCCTCGACCACGCCCAGCTTGAGGGCCATGAAGATGTCGGTGAACGGGATCGGCGTCACGTTGGCGCCGAAGGCCTGCCACGCCTTGATGTAGACCTCGAGCTCCGGCACGCGCAGTTTCATTCCGCGCAGGTCCTCCGGGCTGAGGACCTTCTTCGAGGACGTGGTCAGGTAGCGGGGGCCGCGATACCACGGCCGGAGAAGCCGGACCCCGGCGCGCTCCTGCATGACGCGGCGCAGGTCGCTGCCGATCGGGCCGTTCCACACGCGCTCCACATGAGCATAGTCCCGCCAGACGAAGGGCGCCTCCACCGCGCCGTACTCGGGCGCATACCAGCCGACGATGGCGAGCCCGCTGATGACCATGTCCACCGTGCGCAGCTTCAGCCCTTCGGTCAATTCGCGCTCGTTGCCGAGCTGACCGCCCGGGTACACGCGCACATCCAGCGTCCCGTTCGAGGCCTTCCCCGCGCCCGCCGCCATCCGCGTCGCGGCTTCGTGGAGCAGTTCCGACGGTCCCGCGGTGTAGGCCACCCGGAAGACCGCCGGCGCCGCGTCGCGTCCGCCGCAGCCCGCTGCGGCGGCGATCGTCGCCACGGCCACGAAACGGGCAGCAGAACGTACCCGCCTTGAAACGGGAAGCCTTGAACTTGAAACGGACCGGCCCGGGCGCCGGAGGTTCATTTCAGCCTCCCCCCGGTTCCTTCCACCAGCCACAGGGACAGTTCCGGCACGAAGGCGACGGCCAGCAGCAGGACGACCAGCATCGCATAGAACGGCGTCATGTGCCGCAGGATCGTCTTCACCGGCACGCCGCTGGTGCCCGAGAGGACGAAGAGCAGCATGCCCACCGGCGGCGTCAGCAGGCCGATCATGATGCCCATCTGGAATACCACGCCGAAATGCACGACATCGATCCGGTACGCGGCGAGCACCGGCAGCAGCAGCGGGGTCAGGATGATCATGATGCTGCCGCCCTCCATCACCGTCCCCAGGGCAAGGATCAGCCCGATCAGGAGCAGCAGCAGCAGGGTGCGGCTCGAGGTCAGCGACTGGAACAGGCCGATGAAGGCCCCCGCATCCACTTCCCGCGAGATCAGGAAGCCGAAACACGACGCGCAGGCCATGATGAACATGATCGATGCGGTGCGCCGGGCCGTGACGAGCAGGATCCCGGGCAGGTCGGACCATTTCAGCGATCGGTAGATGCCCAGGCCGGCCACCAGTCCGTAGCCGACGGCCAGCGCGCCGGCCTCGGTGGGCGTGACGAAGCCGCCGAAGATGCCGCCGAGGATGATCACGGGCATCAGCAGCGCCGGCACCGCACTGCGGAGGCTTTCCCGGATTTCACGCCGATTGCGCGGCTCGCCAGCCGGATGCCGGTCGCGGCGCGCGATCCACGCGCAAACGAGGACGGTCAGGACGGCGAGCAGGATGCCCGGAAGCGTGCCGGCGAGGAACAGCTTGCCCACCGACGCGCCGGAGACGGAGGCGTAGATGATGAATCCCACACTGGGGGGGATGATCGGCCCCATTGTGGCCGCCGCGGCATTGAGCGCCGCCGCGTACCCTCGCGGATAGCCCTTGGCCGTCATCATGGGCACCATCGTCGACCCCACGGCCGCGGCGCTGGCGATCGCAGCCCCCGAGACCATCGCGACCAGCATGTTCACCGCCACGACCACGTACGCGAGACCCCCGCGCGGCGGGCCGATCAGCGCCATCGCCAGACGTGTCAGCCGTTGCGTGATCCCGGCCGCGTTCATGATCTCGCCGGCGAGGAGGAAGAACGGCAACGCCAGCAGCACCATCGAGTCCGCGCCGACACAGATGCGCTGCGCGACCACCATCGGCGAGATGTCCGTGAAGACAACCACGTACACCAATGCGCTGGAGCCCATCGCGTGCGCGATGGGCATCCCCAGCAGCATCAGAAGGAGCATCAGGCAGATCAGAAGGGTCATGGCGGGCCCCCATCGCCGGCCGGCGGCGCGTCCGCACCGGCCGCGCTCCGGTCCGAGGTGTCCCGCTCCGTGAACTCGCCGCGACGGAGACGGCGCACGCCGTAGACGAGGCTGAGGGCCGAGGACACGGGCAGCGCAGCGTAGAAGAACCAGTTGAGCGGCCATTGCAGGGCGGAGGTGACCGCACCGCGCGTCTCCCACACCCACAGCAGGCCGAGGACGCACAGGGCGGCGTGAAACAGGCAGACCCCGGCCGCCATCGCCACATCGATCCCCCGCCGGATCCGCGGCGGGAGTTTCTCGACGAAGTACTCGACGCGAATATGCTCGCGCTCCCGCAACACCAGCGCCGAGCCCATCAGCGAGAACCAGACGAAGAGATAACGGACAAGCTCGTCGCTCCAGGAGAGGGAATCGTTCAGCACGTAGCGGAAGAACACCGCGACGAGCACGAGGCCGACCATCGCCGCGTTGAGACCGGCCATGGCGGCGTCGGCGGCGCGATCGAACCGGAGGAGCCCCGCGGACCGCACCGGCACGCCGGGGATCTCCATCGGGCGCTCGGGCTCGGGCGTCATGGGAGGCATGGTGGTCTGTGCCCTCCTTCGAATCAAGGCGTACCCGGGGCCGGGTCGACCCGTGAAAGCCGATGGAGGTCGCCCGCGACGAATCGCCGTACGTTCTCCACGGCCGCCTCCGCCATCCGGCGGTTGGCTTCGGCAGTGTTCGATCCGATGTGCGGGGTCAGCGTCACATTCGGCAGGGTGCGAAGGTCCTTCGCCGGATCGACCGGCCGGTAGGGCTCGGTCTCGAACACGTCCAGTGCCGCGGCGGCCAGCCGGTCGCCGGAAAGGGCGTCGTAGAGCGCCGCCTCGTCGAGCAGCTTCT
>CAYXFW010000123.1:0-1665 GCA_964464305.1 uncultured Verrucomicrobiota bacterium | reverse complement strand
GCCGTGGGCTTGAGCCATGCGAGCCGGGTCACATTGACGAAGTGATGCGTGGCCGGGTTCGAGGGCAGATGCACGCTGATGAAATCGGCGGCGCGGAAGACCTCCTCGACGTCCGTCGAATACCGGCCAGCGCCCGCGGCGGCCAGCGTACCGGCGACGCGCTCCGGCGGAATCTGGTCGCATGCGACGACGTTCATGCCGAAGCCGAAGTGTGCGATCTTCGACACGCGGCGGCCGATGGCGCCGAAGCCCAGGATGCCGAGCGTCCGCCCGTGCACCTCCAGGCCGCCCTCGCCGGTGAATCCGCCCGCGCGGACCTGTCCGTGCAGGTACGCGATGCGGCGCGCGAGGCAGCCCATCAGCCAGATCGCGTGCTCCGCCACGCTCGCGTCCAGCGCCCCGGGGGTGTTGGTCACCACGATGCCGTACCGCCGCGCGCGCGACTTGTCGATGCCGTCGTGGCCGACCCCGAACCGCGCAACGATTCCGCCGCCGGCCCTTCCGAGGGCCTCGTAGAGCGGCCCGCCATAGGCCGTCACGCCGACAACCACGGCGCGCGCACCCCGGTTCGTGACCGCCGCGGCGAGTCCGGACTCGTCGTCCGGCGCCGGCTCGCACGCCAGCCCATCCGCCGTCCGGAACGTCGCCTCCGCTTTTCGGAACTCCTTTTCGGTCACCAGCACGATTGGGTTCATCGCAGCACCCCGTCTCTCCGCGAGTTCCGGTTCACGCTTCGCGTGCCTTCAACATCCGCCGGCATCCCTCGCGAACGAACAGCGTGTCGATGCCGCAGGGGATGAACCGGTAGCCGGCGTCGATCCGGCGACGGACCTCGCCGGGATCGACCGGTACCACGTGGATTCCGGCCGCGACCTTACGGCGTGTGCAGGCCTCGAGAACCGCCTGCTGTGCCGCCAGCACGTCGGGATGGTCGAGCCGTCCGGCGAGGTTCATCGAGGCGGAGAGGTCGTAGGGGCCGATCAGCGCCGCGTCGATGCCCGGCACGGCCAGTATCTTGTCCGCCCGCTCGACGGCCCGGATGTGCTCAAGCATCACGACCACGAGGACGTTGCGGTTGTGATCGCGGAAGTAGCCCGCAAAATCGGTGCCGTAGCCCGTCGCCCGGCAGAGCGACGCGCCGCGGATGCCGTCGGGCGGGAAACGCGCCATCGCGACCGACTGTGCGGCCTCCTCGGGCGAATTGACCGAGGGAACGATGATCCCGGCCGCCCCGAGGTCGAGCACCTTCTTGGCCAGAACCGGGTCGCACGACGGGAGCCGTGCGAGCAGGTCGCACCCGCTGCCCTTCGCCGCCAGCGCGATGCGGTGGAAATCCTCCAGTCCCGTCGCCGTGTGCTCCATGTCCACGCCGAGGAAGTCGAACCCCGCTGCCGTCATGATTTCCGCCACCGCCGGGCTGCCGGTCATCAGCCACCCGCCCAGCACCGGCTCGTTCCGCCCCAATTTGGTCTTTGTACCGCTCATGGAATCCTCCCCATCCGTGTCATTCGCGGAATCCGTGGTTCTTCACAATTCAGAGGGTTCATGGATTCACGGCGCCGAGTCGCGTGAGCCGCAGGTGCTTGAAGTCCATGACCTGCGCACCCGGCTGGCTGACGGCCTCGATCGCGATCGTCGCCGGGCCGGCCGGCAGACGAAGGGTTC
>CAYXFW010000122.1:0-7453 GCA_964464305.1 uncultured Verrucomicrobiota bacterium | reverse complement strand
GTTGTCGGATACGTGGTCCGGCCGGACCACGTATCCGACAATCCGAAAACCGGAAAAGTGACATTCGATCCGCTGCCCAAGGTCTGCGACGCGCGTTTCGGATGAAAGAAGTGAGGCGCGGACTCCCGAGGTGAGGCGGGCTCAGGGCTGGATGCGCACCCCGTGCAAGGCCTCGCCGTCGAAGAGAGCCGACAATTCCGCCACGCGGGCGGGCTCGGGGCGGGTGAAGTGCACGCCGCGGGCGGGGCCGTCGGACGGGGCCAACCCGCGAACAAAGAGATAGAACACGCCCCCGAAGCGGCGGTCGAAGTCCGCCGCGGTCCAGCCGCGGGACAGAAGCAGGCGCCGGATGGCGACGCAATAGAGGGCGACCTGAAGGTTGTAGTCTGCGACAGCCATTTCGCGAGCGAGCCGTTCCGGCAGATAGTCGTCCGGCGAGTGCCCGAGCAGGTTCGACTTGTAGTCGAGGATGTAGATTTTCCCGCGGGCCTCGAACACGAGATCGATGTAGCCCTTGAGGAATCCGTGCAGCGGATCGAAGACCAGTCGCGAGGGTCCCTCGGGGTCCGGCACGGCGCCGGGGCCGCGGCCGAGGATGCGGTTCAGCGCCGCGGGCGTGATGCGGGCGACCGGGTGAAGAAACGCAAGCTCCCGGAGACAGCGCGCCGGTTCCAAATCGCGCAGGCGCAGCCCGGAGGCATCGAGGGGCGTGTCGAGCGTTGCGCACACCGCGCGCGCGAACGCCTCGCGCCAGCGGAGAGCGATGCCGTACTGCGGCATCATCCGCTCCGCCTCCGCCGCCGCCGCGCGCTCGTCCCCCTCGCCGAAGTCCACGCGCTCCATGAGCGCATGAAACAACCGCCCGGGGCCCGGGCCGGCGGGGAACCGGAACCGCTCGTCGGCCGCGTCGGCCGTCGAGGCAGGCGCGGGCGGCAGCACGGTCTCGTCGTGATCGGGCCGCTCGGTGGCGGCCTCGGTGGACGCCTTGAGCGACGAGAAGCTGGCGATCCGCCACCCATCGTCGAGTCCCCCGCGAAACACCCGCACCTCGGGGGGCGCGGGATCGCCCGCCGCGAACGCAAGACGCGAGGCGGAGGGTGCGGGCGGCGGCAGCACGGAAATGCCGCTCCCGGCCGCCGCCACGAGTCGGGCGAGATCGGCCCTCACGTCCGTGTCGCTCCAGTCCTCCACATGGGCCACCGGTTCGCCCGGAACGGCGTCGGCCCCCGCGTGCAGCAACCAGGCGAGCGGCGAGGACGCGGCGTCGCGGACGGGTCCCCATCCCGCGTAACAGGCGACCCGGGCGCGCGTGAGGGCCACGTAGGCGAGCCGGACGCTCTCCTGGAAGTTCTCGGTCGCGCGCTGCGCCGTATGTGCGTCCAGATCCGGTCCGCCGGTGTCGAGCACGCGCGTCCCGCCCTCCGCAGTCTCGTGGCATACGACCGGCACGCCGGGGCGGTCGCCGCGCGGGAGGGCCCACAGAAAGGGACAGAAGACCACCGGGTACTGGAGCCCCTTGCTCCGATGGATCGTCACGATGCGCACGCGCGAGGCGTCGCTTTCGAGCCGGATTTCCGCCTCGTCCGCCGCCTCATCGCCCGCGCCGGAGACCTGGGCATCGAACCATGCCACCAGGCCCGCCGGACTCATGCGGCGCGAGATCTCCGCCTCGCCGAGCAGATCGGCAAGATGCCGCAGGTTCGTCACGCGGCGTTCGCCGTCGGGCCGGGATAGCAGCCGTGCGGTCGTCTCCTCCTCGGCAAGAAGCCGCTGGAACATCACGCCAAAGCCATCGAGAACCCACCGCTCGTGATGTCGCCGCCAGCGGTCGACAAAGGCATCCCATCGCGCGGGGTCGGCCTCGGTCTCCGTCAGGCGGTCGACCGGCCATCCGAGAACCGGCGTCATCGCCGCGCCGCGGAGCAGCCCCATGTCGCGCGGTTGCACAAGGGCGTTGAGCACGGTCCGCAGGTGCGCCGCGTCGGTGGACGCGAACACGCTCGCGGGACTCGACACGACCGTCGGCACGCCTGCGCGTTCCAGCGCGGCGCGTACGCGGGCGCCCTGCGCGTGGGTCGACACCAGCACGGCGAGGTCGCCCGCGACCAGCGGACGGTCCCCGGCGGCGCCGTGGATTCGGGCACCGGATCCGGAATCGAGCAGGCGAAGCGTCTCGGCCGCGATCGCGCCACAGAACCGATCCGTCGCAACGCCGATCGGCAGCGGCTTGCCGTCCCCGCCCCGTTCCGCCAGCCACAGCGTCATCGGGGCCGGTTCCGCGTCCCCGATCCGCAGCGTGTCGATGTCCTCCCGCTTTGCCGCCCTCACCGCGGGCGCGTCGATGAACGGGAGCACAAACGCCCGGTCGCGGGCGAACACGGCGTTGACCGCCTGCACGAGGCGCGGTGTCGAGCGCCAGTTCTCGATCAGCGTGTGCTGGCGCGCCCCTTTCCGCGCCTCGCCGTACGAGAAGATGTCGGCGCCGCGGAACGCGTAGATCGACTGCTTCGGATCGCCGATCAGGAAGAGATCGGCGCCGCCGGGATCGTGCAACGCGCGGAGGATCGCGTACTGGGAGGGATCCGTGTCCTGGAACTCGTCGACCATCGCCACCGGGTAGTCGCGCGCCAGCGCCGCGGCGAGCCGCGCGCCGCCGGGGCCCGCGAGCGCGTCGCGGACGAGTCCGACGAGCTCGTCGTAGCTCCGCAGGTTGAGCCGCGCGTGCAGGTCGCGGCGCAGAGCGGGCGCCTGGTCCGCCAGACGGGCCAGCCAGGCAGCCCGTATCCGGTCCGCAACGGCCTCAAGAGCGGTCAGCGCATTGGACGCGACTTCCACGGCGGCGAACAGTGGAGAGTCCGCGGGACTCCGGCCGCCCTTCCCTCCCGCCCGCACCGCCGGGGCCGAGAGCTTCGCCAGCGCCTCCCCGATCCCGGCCGCCGGATCGGGATCGGCCAGCCACGCCTCCACCGCATCGAACATCGCAGCGACCTTCGACGTCTTGTACTTCGCCTGATTCATCACCGACGGATCGCCGAGGATCCGCTGTGCGGCTTCGCGCTCCTTCGGCCAGGCACGCGCCAGGGCTTCCACGGCGGTTGCGAAGGCCTTCTCCTCCGCCTTGACCGAGGGCGCCGCCGCGGACGGATCGGGCGCGATGCAAAAGGCCTCGGCGCCGGAGGCGAGCCGCACGACCTTCTGCATCGTGGCGGCATCGAGACCCTGCATCGCGAGTTCCACGGCCGGTCCGGATGCCGTCGGCCCGCTGTGTCGCAGAAACGTGCGCGCGATCCGGTCTTCGAGGTCGGGCGAAGGCGGCGTCACCTCGGCATTGGCCAGCGCGTCGCACTCGAACACGCGTTCGCGCAGGACCCGCTGGCAGAAGGAATGGATGGTGCCGACCGGCGCGCGGTCGTAGTCCGCCAGCGCCGTGTCCAGCTTCGCGGCAAGGTCGCGCGGGTCGGCCTTCGCGAGACGCGCGGCGAGCACGCGGTCCGAACCGCCCTCCCCACAGGCGAGTGCGGACTGCGCCCGCGCGATGCGGGAGCGTAACCGTTCGCGAAGCTCGGATGCGGCCGCGTTGGTGTAGGTCACGACGAGGATCTTCGAGACGTCGAGTCCCTCCCCCTCGAGCAGCAGTCGCAGGTGCAGGTCCGCGAGCGAATGCGTCTTGCCGGTTCCGGCGCTGGCCTGGAGCAACTGCACGCCATGGAGCGGAACGGCGGATGGATCGAAGGCCTTCATGCGGGGCCGTCCTCCATCGCCTCGAACACGGGGCCGAACAGGCGTTCCGACCACGCCTTCATGTCGGGCGTCGCAGGATCGAAGTCGTCCGAAAGGACGGACTGTAAAAACGGGCTGCGATCGAAATAGCCGGTGCCGCGGTCCGTCGTCCATACCGCGCGGATCTTCGCGTCGGTCCGCTTCGCCGGATCCGTTCGGACCCAGGCTTCGGCGCCGGACGGCCAGAACGGCAGCACGGTCGAAAGGCCCGCCTCGTAGGCCGCGAGCCAGTCTTTCATCCGCTCCGCAGGATCTGCGACCGGACGGAACCCGAACGATGCGTCGGAACAGATCAACGTCGTCTGTCGGGCTTCCGTACAGGCCGCGCAGAGAACGAGATGGGACAGCCATGCCCTGACCAGCGCATCGGCGTAGTACTTGCCGGGCTGCCAGAACAGCAGCTCCCCGCCGCGCACGTCGTCCAGACGGGCCCGCAGCTCGATGCCGCCCGCCCGGAAGACCCATGCGACCGGCGGTCCGACGGGCCGTCGGTACCACGGCGCGAGGCGCGCTTCCATCGCGTCCAGCTCCCGCGTGAACGCTCGCAGCGCCGGCCCCCCGGCGGCGCCGTGCGGCATCGCGCCGGCGGCGCGGAGGACGGCGCCCGCATCGACCGCAGGGGCGGATCCGGACAGGCGCGCCTCCAGCAGCATCCGGTCCCACGGCCGCACCGCGAGTTCATTGGGAAGCAGCGGCTCGGACTCCTGCGGCGATTCGCATGCCGCCTCGTAGCGCACACCGAGCCGGAGGCGCGCGAAGCCGCCGGCCGGATCGCGCATGAAACGGATCAGCTCGGGCAATGTCACCGTCCGCAGCGCATCCGGCACCGGGCCGTTCAGCGGCGGCGGCAGACCGGCCGGCGTCGCGCGCGACGCCAGGGCGCGCATGCCGAGACCGTGGCGCGCGGAGTAGCTGAAAAGACGCGGATCGCCGCCGGAGAAGTAGCGCGGGCTGAACGGCTGAAGCGGGTGCCGCACGACGCAGACCTCGCTCGCCCGACCACCGCCGGGACCCGTGTAGAGACGGTCGAGCGTGTCCAGCAGCTCGCAGACGCAGACCGACGGCGGGCGGGCCTCGTCGGAACGGATGTCGCGCCCGACATGGCTGATGTGGAGCGCGTCGCGGGCGGCGAAAAGGCACTCGAGGAAAAGGTAGCGGTCGTCCAGCCGCCGGCTTCGGTCGCCGGCCCGAGGCGCCGCGCGCAGCAGATCGAACCCGGGCGCGGTGTCCTGCCGCGGGAATGCATCGTCGTTCATGCCCAGCAGGCAGACGATGCGGAACGGGATGCTGCGCATCGGGACCAGGTTGCAGAAGGTCACGCCGCCGCCGAGGAAGGGCGATGCCAGCGACGACTGCTCCAGGCACCCCTCGATCGCATCGCGGACGGCGGGCAGCGGCAGTTTCTCCGTGAAGTCCCCGAGACTTGCGTCCGCGGCCCACTCATCGACCGCCCGGAGGATCTCACCCAGTTCCTCGTGCTCTTCGGATGCGGGTGCAACCAGTCGGGTGGCCGCCGCGCGGATACCCGCCGCCCACACGGCGGGCGTGTGGGGACCGGCCAGCGCATCGGCCGCGGCACAGGCGGCTGCGTGGAACTCGCAGAGTCCGGCCAGGACTCCGGGATCGGGGGCATCGACCGGAAGCACGCCGGCGTACAGATCGAGATCGCCGGCCTCCACGACGTCCCCCATCACGAGCCGGTCGAGCCCGAACCGCCACGAGTTCGGCAGATCCGCATCCGACTCGCCCCGGCCGCGGCGGATGGCAGACCCGGCGATCCACTCGCGAACCTCACCGACCCCGGACTCGTCGAGATCGAAGCGACGCATCACCGGCGGCCCGCCGAGCAGGTCGAGCAGCTCCCCGGCCCCGAAGTCGCCATCGGCCAGACGCAGCATGCGGCGCACGGCGTCCGCCACGCGCCCGAAGCGAAGCGGACTGCGGTCGGCGACGGAAAATGGAATGCGAGGCTCGCCCGCGCCGAACACGGCTTCGATCGCCGGCGCATACACCTCGATGTCCGGAGCCATCACGATCACGTCGCGCGGCATCAGGCCCGGCATGCGATGGAACCGGTCGAGCAGCCGGTCGTGCAGCACCTCCACCTCGCGCTGCGGGCTGTGGCACGCATGCACGACGATCGAGTCGTCCTCCGCCGCCAGGGTTCCGCGCGGTGCGCCGGGAGCGGGCTCGGGCTCGAACGCCATGATCCGCCTCCGGATCTCCCGGAGGGCGTGACCGGGCGCGTCCGCCCCGTCCCCCCACAGTTCGCCGACATTGAATTCCGCCGCGTCGTAGAGCGCGGCAAGAAAGTCGCGTCCGACCGCGCCATCGAGCGCCAGCAGCGACGGCGCTTCGCCGACGTGAAGCGCGCCGGGCGCGAGCCCGCGTTGCCGCTCGCGACTGCGTTGACGCGCCGCAACCCGCGGACTGGTCGTCTCGAACCACATCTCCCGGCACGGATTGAGCGCGAACACGCTCACTTCGGCATGCCGGCCGAGCGCGGCGAAGGCGGCGAGGTAGCCTGGCGGAAGGGCCGAGAGGCCGAACACCGAGACCCGCGCGGGGGCGCCGGGCACGGGGACGGACGCCGATTCCAGCCTGGCGACCAGGTCCTCCAGCACGCGGGCCGGATGGCGCGGCCCCAGGCGCCGGACGACGCGACGCCACAGGTCCGCCTGCCATGCAACGTCCGCCGCAGGAAGCTTCAGTCCCGGCGGTGATGCACGCCGGTCCTCCCACGCGGCCAGCAGGTCGCCGCGGTAGACCGCGTATTGGTCGAACCGGTCGGCAAGACTGCGGGCGAGTTGGACGCGGCGGCGACCGTCCGGGTCCTCCCGCAGATACCGCGCCGGCTCGCCCGTCGCGCCCGGGAGCAGGTCCATCAGCGTCCACACGAGCACGTCGGGATCGTACGGATCCAGATCGGGCACAAGACCAAGCCCCTTCGCGAGGTCCCACAGCAGTTTCTTCGGGAATGGGAAGATCCCGAGCGACCAGATGCCCAGGCGCTCCGCGAGTCGCATGGAGAGCCAGCGCTCCATGCCGCGGTTCTGGACGACGACGGTTTCCTTCGCGAACGGATCCGTCGGCGGCGCGGCGCGCAGCGCGTCCGCCAGCGCCCCGCCGAGGCGTCCGAGATCGTCGCTGACCGTCACGCGAAACACGTCTCGCTACTCCCCCGGGTACCGCAGCCCCCAGCGCGCGCGCAGGGCGTCCATCAACTCCATCCGCCGCAGCGTTTCGTCGTGCGACACCCACCCGCATTCCGTCCGTCCGTCCGCGACCAGCCGCATGACCTCCGCGGCCTCGTGCTGGTAACCACGCCCCGGCTGCGGCGCCTCGTGGAGGCGCGGCGGCGAACCGGCCGGCTCGACCGTGACGCGATTCGGCCGCCAGAGAGGCTCGTGGATCACGATCCGCCCGCGCGAGCCCAGGACCGACGCCTCGCGGCGTCCCTGCGCCTCGAACCCCGCCGTGAATGCGGCGGTCGCGCCGTTCGCGTAGCGCATCGCAACGGAGCAGGAGAGGTCCACGCCGGTCGGCGCGAGGTTCACGACCGACTCGACCTGCTCCGGCCGGTCGCCGAGGAAGTCGAACGCGAGGGCGAGCGGGTAGATGCCGACATCCAGCAGCGCCCCTCCGCCCTGGGCGGGATCGAAAAGACGGTTCC
>CAYXFW010000121.1:0-7481 GCA_964464305.1 uncultured Verrucomicrobiota bacterium | reverse complement strand
GAGCGGGGATCCGGCCGGGTCGCTGGCGATGATCCGGGCGATTGGGGAGGCGTGGGGGCGGATCCGGAACGGCGTCTCTCTGTCGGCGAAGCGGCTGGCGGTGGACGCGACGAACGAACGGTTCTTTTCGGCGCGGGTGAGGAAGGAACTGGCGGGGGTGGTTCCGGTTGAGCTCGTGGTGGCTTCGGAGTCGACGCAGCACCTGGGGGAGACGCTGCCGATGAAGACCTACCTGGGGAACCAGGTGGTGAATGACCTGGACGACGGCACGATGCCGATGCCGGAGTCGCGCTGGCTGAAGGACGATTTCCGGCTGGTGGTGCGGGACCGGGGCGGTTTCACGAACCTTCTGGATTCGGCGGGGAACCACGGGGATTGCTTCGACGCGGTGAAGCTGGCGCGGCACGCGTTGCGGGCGGGCCGGGGCCGGGCGGAGGCGCGGGCTGTTGCGGTGGGCTCGGGGGCTGCGCTGGGCGCGCGGGGGCTTTCGGGTGCGGGGCCGGCGGGGCGACTGATGCTGTGAGGGAACCATGACTCTTCAAGAACGGATCCGGAAGTGGGCGGCGGAGCGGCTGACGCGGGCGGCCGCGTTTGTGCATAGCGTGGGGGAGCCGCCGTCTGTCGCGCCGTATCTGGATGTGGACCGGGTGGCGCGGATCTTCGCGATGGCGGAGGGGGGCGCGACGGAGGAGCTCTTCACTCTGTACCGGGACATGATGATTTCGGACAGCCACTCGCAGTCGGAGTGGGCGAAGCGGAAGCTGGCGGTGATCGGGAAGGCGACGTCGGTGCTTCCTTATAATGAGGAGGACGCGGCGGATGTGGCGGCGGCGGACTTCATCCGGGGCCAGGTGGAGGGCTGCCGCAACTGGCTGTTTGGGAACGGGCATCTCCTGGACGGGACGTTGTACCCGGTGGCGGTGGCGGAGAAGGTCTTTCAGGCGACGGGTTCGGGCTTCGCGTTGCGGGAGATTGTTCCGGTGCCGCACCGGCTGCTGGATTTCACATCGGGCTCGCTGCGGATCCGGGAGGTGGACGCGCGGGGGTATGTGACGAGCTCGACGGTGGCGCCGGATCCGGCGCGGTACATCGTGCACCGGGGGCACCTCCTTTCCGCCCCGGACCATTTCGGCGGGCCGATGCGGTCGATCGTGCTGTGGTGGCTTCTCTCTGTCATGGACCGGGGCTGGTGGGCGCGCTTCCTGGAACGGTTCGGGGCGCCTTTCCTGGTGGGCAAGTATGACCAGGCGGATGACGCGTCGCGGCGGATCCTGGAGCGGGCGTTCGATTTCGCGACGAAGATCGGCGGGCTGGTGATTTCGCGGGATACGGAGGTGGAGCTGAAGCAGGCGGCGAGCTCGGACTCGGGGGACGGCTACGAGCGGTTCCTGACGATCTGCCAGCGGGAGAAGTCGAAGCTGATTATCGGCCAGACGCTGAGCGCGGAGGCGCAGTCGACGGGGATGAACTCGGGGCAGTCGTCGGCGCATGAGGCGGTGCGGGACGACATCCGGGAGTTCGACGCGATGATGCTTTCGGGGGCGTTGCGGATGCAGTTGTTCGCGCAGCTGCTGGAGATCAACGGGCTTCCGGGCCGCCCGCCGACTATCACGTTCGGGGGGGAGTCGCCGAAGGAGGCGACGCAGACGGGGGATCTGTTGGAGTCGCTGGCGAAGGCGGGCCTGCGGGTTTCGGACAAGGGGCTTCCGACGATCTCGAAGCGGATCGGCATGCCGGTGGAGCGGGCGCCTGCGGCGCCAGCGCCGGCGTTGCCGTTTGTGGCGGCGTTTTCGACGCCGGCGGCACCGTCGCCGGCGGACCTGGACGCCGTGGCTGCGGCGGGGGCGGCGGACCTGGCGGCGGCGTTCCGTGGGGATCTTGAGCCTGTGGCGAGGATCATCCGGGAGAGCCGGTCTGCGGGGGAGTGCGAGCAGCGGATTCGAGAGTTTACGGCGAAGTGGAGGCCGGGCAGGTCGACGGCGGTGATTGAGCAGGCGCTGACGGCTTACGCGGCGAATGGAGTTGCGATGAGTAGATATCCCGGCCTGCGGGTGTAGAAAACCGGGATGAGGCAAAGGGGCTTGCACCCCTCCAACCGAACGCTGCGCTAACAGCGGTCACACCTTTCGGGTTCATCCCGGCCCAAGTTCTACGGGCTCGAAAGGATAGCGGGAGGAGAAAAGGGTGAAAAGCCCCATTTGCATTTGTTCGGGCGGCCACGGCCGCCGGCCTGGGCGCCGGTGCGCCTGTGGCGATGGTTCCCACGCCTGTGCGTGCGCGCGGCCGCCGCGGCCGCGGCAGTTGCCGAGGGTGAAGGCCCGGGACGGGCGTGTCCACAAGGGCGCGGTGTACCGGCCGCAGTTCGCGATCGGCATCATGTGCCGGGATGAGGCGGACCAGAGGGCGCTGTATGGCGAGCTGGCGGCGCGGCTGGCGGGGCGTCAGATCAAGGTGCTGGTCATATGACGCGCATCGAGATCGAGCAGCGGTGCCCTGTGTCGGACACCTGCCGGGCGGCGCGGGTGCGGTCGCTTTTCAACGTGTCGGAGGACGCGGGCGCCGTGTTCCGCACGGCGTGCGAGCTTCCTCTGGACGATGGCGGCTGGCAGGTGGGGCTCATCGTCGGGCCGAGCGGGTCGGGCAAGAGTTCCATCGGCCGGCAGTGCTGGGGCGGCGCGGCCTACCTGCAGGGCTTCGAGTGGGGCGGCGGGCCGATCATCGACGAGATCGCGCCGGGGGCGTCGTTTGACGCAGTGGCGGGCGCCTTGTCGGCGGTGGGCCTGGGCAGCGTGCCGTCGTGGCTGCGGCCGCACGGGGTGCTGTCGACGGGGGAGCGGTTCCGGGCGGACCTGGCGCGGGCGCTGCTGTGTGGGCGGGATCGCCTGGTGATCGACGAGTTTACGAGCGTGGTGGACCGGCAGATTGCCCGGATCGGCGCGGCCGCGTTTACGAAGGCGTGGCGCCGGGAACCGGGCCGGCAGGTGGTCCTGCTCTCGTGCCACCGTGACATTGTGGAGTGGGTCTGCCCCGACTGGATACTCGATACCGAAAACATGAGTCTCCGGCCGGGGCGGCTTCGATGTCGCCCCCCGATCCGCATCGACGTTTTTCAAACAGCTTGGCGCCCCTGGGCGCTATTTGAAGCGCATCACTATTTGAAGCTGCCGCTGATGATCGGGGCGACGAACTACGTGGCGCTGAACCGGGGGGAGCCGGTGGCGCATGTGGCGGTCGCCACGACGACGGGCCTGAAGAGCGCGCGGATGTGCCGGCTGGTGGTCATGCCGGAGTGGCAGGGCGTGGGCGTGGGCGTGCGGTTTATCGAGTGGGTTGCGGAGGAATGGATGGCCGGGCGGAACCGGTACGGGCGGCCGATGACGACGATCTTCCACACGAGTCACCCGGGGCTGGCCGCGGCGCTGCGCCGGCGGCCGGGGTGGCTCTATATCGGCGGCCGGGTGCTGGGGGAGAACGGCGAGGCGTCGTGGCGGACTATGGCCAAGTCGCGCGGTGTCACGGGGAGCGGGTACGGCGGGCACATGCGCGCGGTTCAGGGGTTTCGATATGTGGGCGAGGCTGCGGCGTAGGGCGACGCTCTACGAGATCTACTTCGGGAGGGACGAGCGATGCGGGTTTACCTGTGCGGCCAGAAGGCTTTTGGAGCGGCTGCGTTCGAGGCGGTCCGGGGCGCCGGCCACGAGATCCTCGGCGTCTCGGCGCCGCTCTGGTCGGAGTCAGAGCCCGACCGGCCCGACCGGCTGAGGGCGGCCGCCGACCTGGCCCACGTCCCGTTCCTGCCCGCCGGCATGCTGTGCGCCGACCGGCTGCCGGCAGCGACGGACGTGATTGTCTCCGCCCACTCGCACGACTTCATCGGCCGGGCCACGAGACTGCGCGCGAAGATCGGGGCCATCGGCTACCACCCGTCGCTCCTGCCCAGACACCGGGGCCGCGACGCGATCCGGTGGACGATCCGTCTTCGGGATCCGGTGGCCGGGGGGACGGTCTACTGGCTGAGCGACAACGTGGACGCCGGCGACATCGCCGCCCAGGAGTGGTGCTGGGCTCGCCCCGACGACACGGTCGACACCCTTTGGCGCCGGGAGCTGTTCCCGATGGGCCTTCGGCTTATCGCCCAGGTGCTCGCCGACCTAGCCCGCGGGATCCGCGTGGCGATTCCCCAGGAGAACGATGCCGCCACCTGGGAGCCTTCTTGGTCCCGGCCGCCGCTTCGCCGCCCGGACCTCCTGTTGCTTGGTGACGGTCGGTCTGCAGAGCCGCTGCGCACAGTCCGCGAGCTCCATGCAGAGCCCCGGCAGATGCCCTAGATCAACCCTTGTTCGCAGCGGCGTGATACCCTTTTCATTCAATCCGAGCGCGAAACCCGGCGCCACGCCAAGATTCCCCGCTGTTCATCGGCCTATCTCGCGCCACGTCGCGCCACATCCGACCATATCAGGCATTCAGCCCGGTCGCCGCACATTCCATTCCGGCTCGGCGAGTCGTTTCGATGTCGGTGCCCGCACGCGGTGCCGACGTATCCCCCTGTCCGCCTCAGGCCGGAAATGGGGGTTGACCCGGGAGCGTGGGGGGCTTGAAATGGGCGGCATGAAGCACGCGATGCTGCGGGTGGGAGTCCTGTTCGTGGCCGGGGTCGCGGGGGCAGCATTCGAGCCGGCCAGGGCGCCCGAACGTCCGCCGGAAATCGAGATCTGGCGGACGCACCGCCTCGGCGCGCTGGGACGCTCCATCGCCACCGCCCGCGCGGAGCACGGCGACCGCTACGCGCGGGGCGCGGACTACGCCGCCTCGCTCGCCGTGCTGAGCAACCGGCTGGAGGCCGCCGCGACCGCGGGCGCAAAACCGGAGGCCGTCGCGCCGCTGCTTCGCGAACTTGAAGCGCTGCGGGACACCGCCCTGCGCGACCACCCGCTCGTGCGCGACGCTCAGATCCTGGTCGTCCGGCGCCGCCCGAAGGACATGCGCGCCGAGGCGAAGCGCGTGAAGAATCCCGACCAGCGGCTCACAATGGGCGGCGAGGCCGGCCGCGAGATCGGCTTCCCGTCGAACCACGAGTGCAACAGCTCGCTCGAGCGCGACGGCTACGACAACGAGATCGTCGTGCTGTCGTGGACGGACGGCGCCCCCTCGCTGCGGCCGCTGTACCGCCCGCCGCACGGCGGCTACGTCGGCGAGATCGACCTCGACTGCGACGCGCGGCGCCTTCTCTTCACACAGTCCACTCCCGCCACCTGGCGCATCGGCGAGATCGGCGTCGACGGCGCCGGCCTGCGCGACCTCTCGCCGCTGCCGGAGGACGTCCACTGCTTCGACGCCTGCCGCCTTCCCGACGGCGGCCTCGTCTTCGGCTCCACCGCAACGTTCCAATCCGTCCCCTGCTGGCACGGGCTCAAGCGCGTCACGAATCTCTGCCGCGTGGACGCCGACGGCTCGAACCTGCGGCAGCTCTGCTTCGACCAGGACCACGACCTCCACCCCGTCGTCCTCGCCAACGGCCAGATCCTGTACAGCCGATGGGACTACACCGGCATCAACCACATCTACCTGCGCATGCTGATGGCGATGAATCCCGATGGGACCGGCCAGCGCGCCGTCTACGGCAGCAACTCGTGGTTTCCCAATGCCATCTACTTCCCGCGCGAACTGCCCGGCCGGCCGGGCCGCTACGCCTGCATCCTCTCCGGCTACCACGGCCCTCACCGCATGGGCCAGCTCGTGATCCTCGATGCGTCCCGCGGATGGAAGGAGGGCGAGGGCATCGTCCAGCGCCTCTCCGGCGAGGGCCAGCCCGTCCGCCGCATGGTCCACGACAACCTCGTCCAGAACGACTGGCCGAAGTTCCTCACACCCTTCCCGCTCGACGCCTCGCACATCCTCGTCTCCGCCCAACTCGCGCCGGACACGCCGTGGGTGCTGTGCCTCGCGGACACGCACGACACGCTGGCCGTGCTGCACGCCGACCCGGACTACGCCCTGCTGGAGCCCGTCCCCCTCGCCCCGCGCCCGCGCCCGCCGGCCGTCCCGCCGCGCATCGACCCCGCGCGCACGGACGCCCAGGTCTACCTGCAGGACGTCTACACCGGCCCCGGCCTCGCCGGCGTCCCGCGCGGCACCGTCAAGGCGCTCCGCCTCGTCGCCTACCACTTCGGCTACCTCAACATGGCCGGCCCCGACAAGGTCGGCCGCGGCGGGCCGTGGGAGGTCATGCGGGTCGTCGGCACCGTGCCGGTCGAGGAGGACGGCTCCGCCTTCTTCCGCGTCCCCGCCAACACGCCGCTGGCGTTCCAAGCCCTCGACGCGGACGGCCGCGCCGTGCAGCTCATGCGGAGCTGGTACACCGCGATGCCGGGCGAGACCGTCGCGTGCGCCGGCTGCCACGAACCGCCGCCGCAGGCCGCGCCGTCGGTGATGGCCGCCGCCGCGCGCCGCACACCGCGCGACGTGACGCCGTGGCGCGGACCGGTCCGCGGCTTCGACTTCGCGCGCGAGGTGCAGCCGGTCCTTGACCGCCACTGCGCCGGCTGCCACGACGGAACTCGCCCGGACCTCCCGGACCTGCGTCGCGAGGAACTCGTGAAGGACTACAAGGGCCTCCCGGGAAGCCGGCTCGACACCGACCGCATGCACCCGGCGATGCGCGAGGCGACCGGCGGCCTGTTGCGCTACACGCCCGCCTACGAGGCGCTCGTTCCGCGCGTCCGGCGCGTCGGCATCGAGGACCAGGTCTCCATGCTCCTCCCCGGCGAGTACCACGCCGGCACGAGCCCCCTCGTCCAGATGCTCGGGCGCGGCCACCACGGCGTGACGCTCGCGGAGGAGGACTGGGACCGCCTCGTCACCTGGATCGACCTCAATGCCCCCTGCCACGGCACGTGGGGCGAGGTCTTCCCGATTCCCGACGGCATGCACGAGCGCCGCATGGCCCTGCGCAAACTCGTCGGCGGCCCGGCGGAGAACCCCGAGGCCATCCCGAAAGCCGACCCCTACGACGCCACGCCCGTCGCGCCCGCGCCGGTCGCCGAAACGCCGGCACCGTCCGTCGACGGCTGGCCCTTCGCCCGCGACGAGGCCGTCCGCCGCCAGGCCGCCCTCGCGCGCCCGCGCGAGACGATCGACCTCGGCGGCGGCGTCACGCTCGACCTCGTCGCGATCCCCGGCGGACGCTTCGTCCTCGGCGATCCGAAGGGCGCAGCCGACGAGCGGCCGCCCTGCGCGGTCGACGTCGCACCGTTCCTGACGGGCGCCTGCGAGATCTCGAACGAGCAGTTCGCGCGCTTCGCCGCCTCGCACGACAGCGGCTACTACGGCAAGCGCCACGCCGTCGACGACGACATCGGGCTCCCGCTCAACGCCCCTCGACAGCCTGTGCTACGCGTCTCGTGGAACGACGCGACGTCCTTCTGCCGCTGGCTCTCCGCCCGCACCGGCCGCCGCTTCTGCCTTCCCACCGAGGCGCAGTG
>CAYXFW010000120.1:0-7619 GCA_964464305.1 uncultured Verrucomicrobiota bacterium | reverse complement strand
ACATCAGCAGGCCCGCCTCGCCGGCCATCGCGTACCAGCGGCCGGGCGGGTTGGCGTTGCGGTAGACGCCGACGTCGGGCGAGAAGTTGTAGCGCCACAGCGCGCGAAGGGCCGAGACGCACTCCGTTTCGGGGATGACGCGCCGTAGTCCCGCCTGCCAGGCCCAGCCCTGGCCGAAGACCTGGTCGATGTGGCAGCCGGTGCCGGAGTTGATCGTGTCGGCGCGCTTCGGATCGGGCTTGTTGATGAAATACTCGCCGTCGAAGAGACGTTCGACGAGGTGGACGCGTCCGCGGGCGGCGATGGCCTCGCACCGCGCGGCAAAGTCCGCGTCGCCCATTTCCCGCGCCATTTCGGCGGCGGCGAGGAGGGCGGCGATGTGGAGGCCGCTCAACCACGCGATGGGCCCGTACCAGTCGGCGTCGAGCGTGTTGTGCTGCGCGCCGTCGAGGATGCCGTCGCCGTCGCCATCCTGGGCGATCAGGAACTCGACCGCCTTTCTCGCGCGCGGCCAGACGCGGCGCAGGAAGGCGTCGTCGACGCCCATCTGGTGCTCGCGCCAGGTCCGCAGGATGGTGCCCGCCTGCCCGTCGACCGCCCAGTGGTCGTTGTGCTCGGCCCGGAAACGGATGCGCCCCGTCGCCTCCTCGAACCCCGCCCCGTAGTCGGCCATCTCGCGGGCGCTGCGCTCGAGCGCCGGGAAGAGGCGGCCGACCGCGTGCGCATAGTGCCACACGTGCGTGCAGGTTCCGGCGCAGCAGCCGACGCCCTCCCACCCGTAGAAGCGGCCGTTGGCGAACCGGAAGCAGGTGTTGGTGGCGAGGTGGGAGACGGTGGCGAACGTGCGGTCGAGCAGCCAGCGCGGCAGCGTCGATCCGTACCACGTGTCGCGCCAGAGGCGCGTCTGCGCGGTCAGCCGGTCCGCGTTCGCCGCCGCATGGGCGACCACGGCGCGGGCATCGGCGAAGCGGGCGCCGTAATGGCGGCCGCCGTTCGACTCCATCTTTGCGAGCCGGTGGTTGGGGAAGTGCCAGGCGACGAGAAAGACGATCTCCGCCGTTCCGCCGGGCGGCAGCGTCACGGTTCGAATCAGCGCGCCCGCGCGGCGCGAAGGATCGCGATGCTCGTCCGGGCCCGCGGCGGCCGCCGCCGCGAACACATCCTTCGGCGCCGCGTCCGGCGGGAGATCGGCGCACGCGCGGTCCGCCGCGCCTGCGGGCGGGCCGAGCAGCGCGAGCCCCATCGTCCCGGTGTCGGGGCGCTGCGCGAGGGGAGGGGGCGGCTCGCCGGGCGAGTCGGTGAACACGATGTGGTCGACGCCGATGTTGCCCCAGGGGCCCGCCTGGCGGTCGGCGATGCGGAGGCGCGCCTCGCGGCCCGCCCACGGGCGGACGTCCAAGGCGTGGACCGCCATCGCGTTCGCGTCGCGGCCGGTGGCGGAGAGAACGGGCTTGCCATCGACGAGCAGCTCGACGCAGGTGGCGCCCTTGTGACTTCCGCCGCCGACGAGGAAGCGGATCCGGTCCCGCTCGATCGTGAACGCGCGGCTGGTCAGCGATCCGCGGGCCTTGTCGCCGCCCGGCGCCGTGGCGTGCGAATTGACGGCACGTTCGCCGTGCATCCCGAGCTTCCCCTGGTAGGCGGGCACCTGCGCCTGGGCGACCGGGCCGGCGCCGAAGGCGTCGCCCTCGACGGTCCAGCCCTCGTGCGTCGCGCGCTCGAAGTCGTCGAAGACGATGTCCGGCCGCGCCGGTGCAGTCGGCGCGACGGGGCGCTGGCGGATGCCGCACTCGAGCATCGCGAACCCTTCACCGCGGACGATCGCGTTGACGCGCTCTTCCGATCCGTCGCCGGACGTGTCGCATCCGACCGCATTCTCCATCCAGCCCGCGATCGCGGCTTCGACTGCGCCCGCGCCGGTGTTCCGGAGAGTGAAGCGCATGAACGTGGCGGGCAGGGCGGAGTCCTCCTCGTCGAGCGGGATGAAGGGAGAGAAGGCCTCGAGCGCGACGCGGACCGGGCAGCCGTCATCGCGATAGTCGACGCGGCCGATCGGGTACTCCCCGGTGAACGCGACGTCCGCCCAGCCCGTGGCGTCGAGCGGCCGGATGTCCTCGCGGCCGCCGTGGACGATGCGGAGGGCGAACCCCTGTGCGAGCGGCGAGTCAGGGTCGAGGGGCTTTGCGTAGCGCGGACCGCCCCCGCCGCTGTTGTAGGCGCGGTTGAAGATATCCCAGTACCAGAGCCGTCCGTCGCCGCCGAGATAGAGCTGTCCGCAGCAGATGCCGCCGACCGGCATGCCGACGAATCGCGATTCCGGCCAGCGGACCGGCGCCGGTGCGCCGCGCGCGAAAAGGGACTTCACCCAGTCCGGGTCGAGCTTCTTGTCCGCCGGAACCAGCCGGTCGAAATCAGCCCGCGTGAACGGTCCGGCCATGACCGGGATGCCCGCCATCGCCGCGCCCATCGCCGCGAGACCGGACGCCTTGAGAAACGCACGCCGCGCGAGCGGGGCATCCAGCCCGCATCCGCATCCGGCTTCGCAGTGACGGTCCGTAGGTTTCATTCGCATCCTCCCGTCGTCCGGCGCGTCCGCCATCCTGTCCCGGCCGGATGATGCGCGTCCGGCGGGTCCGATTCAACCGCCATGTCCGCGGGTCCGTTCCGGAACGGGATTCCCTTCCGGTCCGTCGGTCGGTATCGTAGGTCCGGACGCAGGAGGTGGCGCATGGCACGGAAGCGGATCGCGGAGCGGGTCGGCGGCGGGCAGGTGTTGGTTTCGGACGGGGCGTGGGGGACGTTTCTCCAGAAGAAAGGGCTCCAACCCGGCGACTGTCCGGAGCTGTGGTGCATCGACCGGCCGGCGGACGTGGCGGACGTGGCCCGCGCGTACATCGCGGCCGGGGCGGACATGGTCGAGAGCAACAGCTTCGGCGGCAGCCCGATCAAGCTCGCCGACTACGGTCTTTCCGCCCGCGCCGCGGAGATCAACGAGGCCGCCGCCCGGCTCTCTCGCGAGGCCGCGGGGCCGGACCGCCATGTGATCGCCTCGATCGGGCCGACCGGGAAGATGCTGATGCTCGGCGACGTCACGGAAGCCGAGGTCTTCGACGGCTTTGCCGTGCAGGCCGGGGCCCTCGCCCGCGGCGGAGCGGATGCGCTGTGCATCGAGACGATGACCGCCGCCGACGAGGCGGCGCTTGCCGTCCGCGCCGCGCGCGAGACGACGAAGGCCGAGGTCATCTGCACGTTCACCTTCGACCGCATCGCTTCCGGCGAGTACCGGACGATGATGGGTCTTTCGCCCGTCGACGCCGCGCGCGCGGCCCTCGACGCCGGGGCGCACATGGTCGGCACGAATTGCGGCAACGGGATGGCCGGCATGATCGACATCGTCCGCGAGATGCGCGCCGCCTTCCCGGGCGTCCCGATCCTGGTGCACGCCAACGCGGGGCTCCCGACGGTCGTCAACGGCGTCAACACGTGGCCCGAGGGTCCGGCCGACATGGCCGGCCGCGTCGCCGCGCTTGTCGAAGCCGGCGCGGGCATCGTCGGCGGCTGCTGCGGCACGACCCCCGACCACATCCGCGCGATCCGCGCCGCCGTCGACCGCCTTCCCGCCCGCCCGGCCCGCTGAAGCGCGGAGCGGATCCCCGGCGATATGAAACAGCGGTCTGCCGCGCCCGTGCCGCCGCCCCCTGCTGCCTTCACGGCCGTTCCCTGTGGAACGAGTGTATCATTATCGAGTGCGATCGCACTCGATAATGATACACTCGCGTGTCGCTCCGGCCTCGCCACGGGGGCGGTTTCGGGTAGAATGAGCCCATGCGCGGACGGCTCTTGAGGCTGACGTGGAGTGCCCTGGCTTGGGATCTGGGCATTGCCGTTGCGATGATTGCGATCGGGCTGGGGGCTTTGTACTGGCGCGTTCACCGCTTCGACGGGGCCATCCGGGCTGCGGGGACGGCGTACGGCGTCGATCCCGAGTTGCTCCGGGCGATGATCTGGCGCGAGAGCCGGTTCGACCCTGGGGCGCTGGGCAAGGCCGGCGAGATCGGCTTGATGCAGGTGACGCCCGGCGCGGCCGCCGAGTGGGCCGCCGCGGAGAGCCGTTCGCGTCCGACGCGCCAGGAGTTGCTCGATCCGAAGACCAACACGCGTGCGGGGGCCTGGTACATCGGGCGCGCGATCCGGCGCTGGTCGGGACGTCCCGACCCGGTGCCCTTTGCGCTGGCGGAGTACAACGCGGGGCTCTCCAATGCGGATCGCTGGGCGCGCAACGCCACAAACGCGCTCGAATTCCGGGAGCGGATCGGGTATCCGACGACGCGGAAGTATGTGGACGACATCCTCGCGAGATATCGCGGCGGCGCGTCCGGCGGATCGGGAAGGAACTCGGGGAAAACGGAGGCACGATGAAGACAGGCGGATTCGGACACGCGGATGTTTCCAACCCTTGGAAGACCGGGCGGCGGATGTTTCCAACCCTTGGAAGTCTCGCCGTTGCGGCGATGCTGGCCGCCGGTTGCGGGCTCGGGAAGAAATACTGGGTGCCGACGGGGGAGCAGATGGTCGAGGCGGAGAAGATCGCCAAGCTTCACATTTTCAAGTCGATCGGCGACCAGGCCGGCACGCCCGCAGCGGCCGGACTTGTGCTCGATGCGACGGGGTTGCCGAAGGAGTATCCGATCGCATTCACGATCGGCGGGACGCCCTATTCGCGCTACCGTTTCAAGTACTGGGGCGGCATCGCCAAGGGCGTGAAGCTCGTCCACGTGCAGTACTTCGACCCGACGGTGATTCCGGACTGGGAAAAGGACCCCGCCGCGAAGGGCGAGTTCCCGGCGCATTTTTCCGTCGCGGTCGATGTGGAGAAACGGCGGGCCGTGTCCGATTCCCGGACACCCGCCGCGCCGTGACGCCATGAAGCTTGTGACGCTCGATTCGGTCCGGCCCGAGGGGCTCTCGCACGATCCGGCCATCCTCAAGCAGCCGCTGCTCCGGTCGGGCGAGGTTCCCGGCCTGACGCAATTCGCGCGCAGCGAGATCCCGGCCGGCCGGGCCACGTCGCCGCATGCGCACGCGGAGATGACGGAAGTCTTCCTGGTCGCGTCCGGCTTCGGGCGCGCCGTGGTCGAAGGTCGCTCCCATCCGCTCGGCCCGGGCACCTGTATTCGCATCGATCCCGGCGAGACGCACGTGCTCGAGGCGGGCTCCGACGGCCCTCTGGAGCTGTTCTATTTCGGCATCGCCGGCGCAAGCGGCTGACATGAAGTCATTCGAAATCGAAACCCGGTCTCGGACGCAGTTCGTGCCGGTCACGGATCTCATCCAGGCCGCGGTACGGGACCTGGGGATCCGCGAGGGGGCGGTGACGGTCTTCGTCCCGCACACGACTGCTGGCGTGACGATCAACGAGAATGCCGATCCCGACGTCGTCGCCGACATGGCGATGGCGCTCGACCGGATGGTTCCGTGGAGCGCCGGCTATGCTCACGACGAGGGCAACGCCGCCGCCCACATGAAGGCCAGCCTCATGGGCTCGTCCGTCCGCGTGATGGTTGAAGCCGGCCGCCTCCGCCTCGGCACCTGGCAAGGCATCTACTTCTGCGAATTCGACGGCCCCCGGACCCGCAGCGTGTGGGTAGGGTGAGGAGGAGTTTCAAGTTTCAGGTTCCGGAGGGCCGTGCCTTGGCTTGGCGTAGCGTCGGCGAACCGGGGGAAGGCCCACACAAAGACGCAGAGGGCGCAGAGAGGTTGCGCAGGATGATGCGGAGGCGTTGCACGCCTTATGTGGTGCGCAACGGGTTTCCCAATGGCTCAAAAGGCGGCGGAATGAAGGGGGGATGTCATGGATGCGGTATCACACGCTGTTGTTGAGATAACGCTGTGGGAGATGGTCGGGCCGGCCGTGGCCGTGGTCTGTCTGGCCGGGGCTCTTGCGACCGTGATCCTCACGGTTCACGGTATTCGCGCAAGGCGGAGGGGTGGCGACGTCGCGTATTGCTCATGGTGGCTTGGCGTTCTGTCCCGAGGCATGGTCCTCGTTGGGCTGCTCTCGTCTTCCGCCCATCTGACTCCGGCTATCATGAAAATCGGCGCAGGCGTTGTCGGCGACCCCGAGGTTCTCATGATGTCGATCGGCGAAGCCTTTGCGAAGCTATCCGTCTGTCTTCTCACGGCCGCGATTGCCCATGCGGCCGTAATGCTCCTGGGGCCGCCACGCCCGCCAACTTGAAACTTGGAACTTGGAACTTGAAACTCTCCTACTCCCACCTTCTCCGCATCTTCCCCTTGATATCCGGCGGCGGGCCGGAGGGCGGGGGATCGGCGGGAAGGTCACCGGGGGCGGGGGGCCCCGCCTTCTCCCCTTTGGTCGCGGGGGGGGGGGGGGGGGGGGGGGGTCGGGGGGGAGGGCCGCGGGGGGGGGGGGGGGGGGTGACGAGCGTCATGACGGCGCGCACCTCGGGCGTGAGGAAGCGGCTGAGGGGCGCGTACGTGTGCCAGTCGCGCGGCGGGCCGCCGCGCTGCGTGTAGCGCTGGGGCCAGCAGACGTGGAGGAAGTCCTTCGCGCGGGTCATGGCGACGTAGAGCAGCCGGCGCTCCTCGTCGATTTCCTCGGGCGAACCGCAGGACATGTCGGTCGGGATGCAGCCGTCGGCGGCGTGGAGGATGAAGACGACGTCCCACTCGCAGCCCTTGGCGGAGTGGATGGTGGAAAGCACGAGCCAGTCCTCGTCCTTGGACGGCGGGCCGGCGAGGTCGCCGGTGGAGGCGGGCGGGTCGAGGATCAGGTCGGACAGGAAATCCCGTCGCGTCGTGTAGCCGGCGGCGATGCGCTCGAGATTTTCGATGTCCTTGCGGCGGATCTCGCCGTTGTCGTAGTGCGCATCGCACAGCGGGTCGTAGAACCGGCGGATGCGCTCGACGTGCGCGGCCGGCGCGGCCGCGTCGAGTGCGGCGAGATCGACCATCAGCCCGGCCAGCGAGGCCAGTCCTTCGCGCGCGGCCGGCGGGGAGGGGAAGGCGCGCAGCGAGGTGGCGTCGTGGCCGGCGGCCGCGACGTGGGCGACGGCCGCGGCCGCGGTGGAGGGGCCCACGCCGTCGAGCATCTGCAGCACGCGGAACCATGCGACCTCGTCGCGCGGGTTCTCGGCGACGCGCAGCAGGGCGACCAGATCCTTCACGTGGGCGGCATCGAGGAACCGGAGTCCGCCGTACTTGTGATAGGGCAGGTTCCGCCGCGACAGTTCGATCTCCAGGTGGTCGGAGTGGTCCGCCGCGCGGATCAGGACGGCCATGCGGCGCAGCGGGATGCCTTCCTCGTAGTGGCGCAGGAGGGTCTCCGCGACGTAGCGGCTCTGGGCGGGCTCGTCGCGGCAGGTGACGAGGTCCGGCTTGGCGCCGCCGGGCCGCGCGGCGCGCAGGGTCTTGGCGAAGCCCGCCGACGCGCCGGCGAGCACGCGGTTGGCGGCGTCGAGGACCGGCTGGACGGACCGGTAGTTCCGCTCCAGCGTGACGGTCGTCGCTCCCGGAAACTGTTCGGCAAAGTTCAGCATGTTGCGGACATCGGCGCCGCGGAAGCGATAAATCGACTGTTTGGCATCGCCGACCACAAA
>CAYXFW010000119.1:1128-7633 GCA_964464305.1 uncultured Verrucomicrobiota bacterium | reverse complement strand
TGAAGAGTTCCGCCGCCTCCGGTGTGAGGGCGATCGCGAAAAAGGCCGGCGGCAGGGGCGTCAGGGTCACGGTGCGGTCCGGGGCGACGGTGTCGGGCTTGTCCAGCGTCAGCTCCACCCGCTCCGGCAGGTATCCATCGGCCACCACGTAGAACACATGCGTGGCAAAGGGCTCCAGCACCAGCGCCTCGCCGGTTTGCGCCAGCGGCCGGACCTGTCCGAACAGCGAGCGGCGGATCGCCGTGCCTTCGATCGCGCTCTCGCGGTAGATGCCGGCCGGCACCGTCGAGGTCAGCGTGATTCGCGCGGGCTTGGGCACCAGTTCGAAGACCACTTCGTTCGTGGCGTCGTCGACCGACCGGACGCGCTGGGTGGTCGGGATGCGGAAGCCGTCCGCGGCGACGTCCACGGCAAGCGGTCGGTCGAGATCCCGGATGTTGGCGGTGTGGGGAAGCTCGACTTCGGTCTCCGGGGATCCCTCGCCCACCCGCAGCCGGACCCGCCCGGCGTAGTTCGAGACCCCGCCGGGATAGGGCATGTTCGCGCGGACGATCAGCGTGGCGTGCCTCTCGACCAATACGGGCGCGGCGAGATCGGCCTCGCCATTCGGCGGGACCGTGACGGGCAGTCGAACCGACCGGAATCCACTCCGCCGAAGTTCCAACGTGTGGTCGCCGGACGGGAATCCGGGGATCCAATCGCCCGAGAGGCCGACAAGCTTCCCGAATTGCCAGATCTCCAGAGAGGCCTCGCCGCGGACCCGAAGCCGGCCGGGCAGTCCGGTGAGCACGGCGTCGATGCGGACCGGGTGGTCCTCGGAGACTTCGACGCGCTGCGACAGGGCGGCGTGGTTGGGGCGCGTGACGATGACCTCGTAACTTCCCGCCTGCACGCGGTAGTTTTTCTGGCCACCTTCCCCCGCGGTGGGCGCGATCTCCAATTCGCGGCCTGCCGGCGAGAGGATCGACACTTTCGCGCCGTCCGCGCGGGCGATGCAAATCTGGCCGTAGACCTCGTCGAGCCGGACCGTCCATTCCGTCTCCTTCGGCCCGACAGCGATGTCCTGCTGCTGCGTGCGGTAGCCCGACTTGGCTGCCGCGAACGTATAGACCCCGGGCCGGATGCGGAAATCGGTTCCCCAGAAGCCGGGCCGGTCGCTTTCGGCGACGATTTCCTGCCCCCTCCGGACGGTCACCCGGGCGTCGGAGGGCTGGACCTTCACCCTGAACTTGACGGTGAAGCCCGTGTCCGCGGGTTGTTCCCTCGTTCCAAGAGCCGGGTCCGGCCGGATGGTTGCGCCGGGTCGGATGAACCAGACCGCTCCCAGCACGAGCAGTGCGCTCGCCGCCACCGCCGCCATGCGCACGCGGGGCTTGCGGTACACGGGCAGCCCGGCGGTCGCAAGATCCGCCAGCATCGCCGCCGCCGTGGCGTAGCGCTTCTCCGGCTTGCGCTGCAGGCAGCGCCGCACGATGGCGTCCCACGCCTTGTCCGCGCCGCTCTTCGACGGCGGCTCGTAGGCGCCGTCCGGTTTGTGGCCGGTCAACAGGCGGTACAGGATGATGCCCACGGCATACAGGTCGCTGCGCGCGTCGATCGGGCCGCCGGCCTTCTGCTCGGGGCTCATGTAATCGTAGGTGCCCAGCAGGGAAATCGTGCTCGACGCCGGCGTCGAGTCGCCGCACTCCGTGGCCTGGTCGGCGGACGGGAGGGGCGCGGTCGGGGCCATGATCGTCAGGCTCGCCGTGCGGTCCAGCACGCTCTTGATGTACTCCCCGCCGACGATCTTCGCGAGGCCGAAGTCCGCAACCTTGATGGTCAGCGGGGCAGTCTTGTCCCCGCCCCGCTGCACCAGGATATTGCTGGGCTTGAGGTCCCGGTGGATGATGCCGGTCCCCTGAAAGCCGTGCGCATAGACCAGCGCATCGCAGAGCTGCAGCGCGATCTCGCGAACCATGGTCTCGGGCAGCTTCTTGCCCCACGCAAGTTCGTCCTCCAGCGTGCGCGGCGCGCCGTCCGGGCCCTCCACGTAGTCCATCACCAGGTAGTACTTGCCGCCATCCTCGCCGAAGTTGTGCACCCGCACGATGTGCGGATGCTCGAGGTCCGCCATCACCCGCGCCTCGATGCGGAACCGGTCGACAAACTGCGGCTCGCTGCAGATGTCGGCGGGGAGGATTTTCAGCGCGTAGGACTTGCGCAGATGGGTGTGTTCCACCAGGTACACCTCGCCCATGCCGCCGGCGCCGAGCGGCCGGACCACCTTGTAGGTGCCGATCGTCGCGCCCGGTTTCAGCAGGTAGACCCGGGTGACCCCCTCCGTGCTCATAGCCGCGCCACACCCTTTCTGTAGACCAGCCGGAACACGGCCGGGCTGTCCGGGTCGATCTCCCGGCCGAGGCAGAGCAGGCCGCTGCTGGCCAGGGCCAGCTCGTCGCGGCGCACGAGCCGCTTTCCGCAATCCTCCAGCGCCACGTGCGTGCCGTTGGTGCTCACGTCCTTGAGAAGGATCTTGTCCCGCTGGTACTCGAGGCGCGCGTGCAGGCGGGACACGCGCGTGTCGTCGAGCACCACCTGGCACTGGGCGCTGCGCCCGAAGGTCAGCGTGGCATGCTCGCGGTCCACGACCCAGCTCTGCCCGCCGCGCGACACCTGCAGCGAGATCGCCGTCTCCGGGACGGAGGCGCGGGCTCGCAGGGTGGCCTGGGTGGCCTCCTCCATGTCCCACAGGATCTCGTACAGGTCGAACTCCTGCGTCTGCCCCTTGATCATGCTCTGGTCGACGAAACGCGCCAGCGGGCGCATCGAGGGGTCCAGTCGTTCGATGGTCTGCCGGGTGGTCATGACCTGGTGCGCCTTGGACAGCGATGCCATTCGCGCGGCCAGGTTCACCGTGTCGCCGAACACATCGCCCTTCTCCTCCACCACGGGACCCGCGTGGAATCCGATGCGAAGGGTCAGGCTCGAATGCAGCTCGCCGGACGCGGCTCTGGCCCGCAGGAGCACGTTCAATTGGATCGCGGCGAGAGCGGCGGCATTGGCTGAGGGGAAAAGGCACATGATCTCGTCGCCGATGGTCTTGATGACCCGGCCCCCGCCGTCCGTCACAACCGATTCCATGAACGCGAGGCAACTCCCCACGATGCGCCGCGCCTCCGCGTCGCCATAGGTTGCGTACAGCCGCGAGCTGTCGGTCACATCCGCGAACATCAGGGCCGGTGTCGCGGGCTCCCTGCTGGTCTCTTCCGAATTCATGGCGGACTGGCACCCCGGAGAGGGTTCGAGCCTCCGACCTGCGGCGTGGGAATCAACCCCCGCAAACGTTCGAACATCGCACAATCAGCGGTGTTTCGCAACCCGGTGGGCCGGCCCCACATCCTCGGCTAAGCCTTTGGTATCCGGTGACCACCCGTGTGAAGTACGCATGGATGCGGCCGCGACCCTGCTTCGCGAGGACGCTTCGCAGGGCACGGCGGAGCGCGGCCCTCCAAACCCCAATCCATGGAGATACGAGATAATGGTCCTGGAGGGCGCCGTTCCACCGGCGCCGTGCAGGAGGCACTCGAAGCATCGTTCATTCCCAATCGACTGTTCTTATCCGATGATTTGGGCCGGGGTACGGAAGCTCGAGCGGACATGAACGACGCGGTTTCCAAGGTGGAAGGATCTGGCCCTCTCGGTGCAATCCGTGCTATCCGTGCTGCTCTGCGTGGTCGCCGCGGAGACTGTCAGGATGGTTAAAAGCAACGAGGTTCTGCCGTGAAACGTGCTCTCGTGCCGCTCGCGCTTCTGCTGCTCGCATCGCCAGCCGCCCGCGGCGCCAATGACGCGGCGTGGGTCCGGCTGAAAGACCCGCTGGACACCGCCACGGTGAAGGCGGGCGAGGCGATCTTCGCGAACCGGACCTACGCCTTCGAGTCGTTTCCGAAGGAGTTGGGGGGGCTGTCGTTCGTGCGCGGGGATATCGAGGCGACGTTCCGCATCGAGGTGGTGCGCGACGGCATCCTGCGCGCCCTGACGGCCGCGCCCGAGGCGCGGGCGGCGCACGGCCAGTCCGGGACCCTGACGAAGCAGGGGTTTTCGGAGGCTCCCGACGGCGTGCGGTACCAACTGTTTGGAACGTCCGTGGCCGACCGCGTATGCCTGTACCGGAAGCCGGTCAAGACCGGCGAGACCTACACGTTCCACCGCTGGACGGTCGTGGCGGCGGGACGGATCGAGGAGTCGCCGTTCAAGGCGGTGGTCGCGCAGTTTGCGCGCGACGAGGCGACCGGCCGGCATGTGCGGGAGAACCTGCTCACGCTGCAGCCGGATTACGTGGTCTTCGTGCCGAGGCAGCGCCGCGAGATCGTCGGCGACCGCTACAACGATCATTTCCAGGTCTTCGACAAGCCCGACGGCACGCTTTTCGCCGCGTGGACGCAGGCGACGAAGGAGGGGGACGTCGACCAGCACGTCTGCTTCTCGCGGAGCCGCGACAAGGGCCGCACGTGGACCGGGCCGGTGATCCTCGCAGGGTCACCGAACCATGTGAATCCGCAACCGATCGCGAGCTGGCAGCAGCCGATGGTCTCGAAATCCGGCCGCATTTACATGCTCTGGAACCAGCGCGTGTCCAACGACCCGCTCCACCACGGCATCATGGCCGGCAAATACTCGGACGACGACGGCGACACGTGGTCGCAGCCGCGCGTCGTGCCGTTCCCGCGCGTGAACCGCGATCCTCCCGACAAGCCGCCGAGCTGGTGCATCTGGCAGCGGCCGCTGCGGCTGGGGAAGGACGGCAGGTACCTCGCCGGCCTCACCCGCCACGGCGTCGTCGCCGGCGAGACCGCGACCGCGGCGGCAGTGGAATCGGAGCGGGAGAACAAGGACAACCGGCTGCAGTCCAAGCTCGCCGGCTCGACCGTCGAGTTCATCCAGTACGACAACATCGACGACGATCCGAAGATCGAGGACATCCGCGTCGTGCTGCTCGCCGCCAACGAGAAGGAGGTGGCGGTGATCGATCCGAAGTGGGGACTGTGCTGCCAGGAGGCGAGCATCGTCGCCCTGCCCGACGGGCGTCTCTTCGCCCTGATGCGCACCAGCGCGGGATCGCCCTACTGGACCCAGAGCCGTGACAAGGGTCTGAACTGGGATTCGCCGAAGGTTCTGAAGGACGCCCAAGGCAAGGCCTATCTGCATCCGTGCGCGCCCTGTCCAATCTACGACCGCAAGGGCCCCGAGGCCGGCAGCGGCGAGTACTTCGCGTTCGTCTCGAACGAGGAGCGAAACGAAAAGAACGCCTACGCGCCGCGCGGGCCGCTCTTCCTGATTGCCGGGACGTTCGACCCGCAGGGCGAGCAGCCGATCCGGTTCGCCGTACCCAAGCCCTTTCCGTCTCGTCCGGCCGGCAACGCCTTCTACACGAGCCTGACGGTGGTCGAGGGCCGGACCGTCCTCTGGATCCCCGACTGGAAGCACTTCCTGATCGGCAAGGTGATCGGGGATGAGTGGTTCGAGTAGGTCCCCGGCGGCAGCGGCCGGAAGCTATTCGTGGCTACCTTCCTCTTCGAGCTTCTTCCCGCTTCGGTTGGCGATCCCGACCTTCCACGCGGCGGGGGTGGCGAGCGTGTAAAGGAGCCTGTCGCCCACCGTGCGCCACTCGAGGGCGACGGGACCGTCGGGGGTTGGCACGGAACCCTTGCACCTCTCGAGCTTCACGTCGGCGAAGCAGACCTCCAGCGTCCGGCCCACGGGGTCGACGCGGCGGAGGCCAAGGACGTCGCGCAGCAGGACGTGCGCCGCGTGGGACGCGAAGCCGTGGTTGCAGCTCGCCTGCGGCGCATCGTGCTCCCACAGCGTCCCCGTGCGGTCTGCCATGTAGAGCCAGTAGCCGATCGCCTCGTCGAGGATCTGCTGGCTGCGCCCTGCGCGCGAGAGCAGCTCGAACCGAAGCTGGTTCCCGACGAAGGCGTTGGCCGGATGGATCTCCGGGTGCGCCTTCGTCTCCTTGCGCTGAGGGCCGAAATCGGTCGCGAGCGTCGTCCACAGCTTCCCGTGCGTCTCCGGCGTGGCGACGCCGAAGAAGAATGCGAAGTACTGGCAGACCTCGGTCCGGTTGCGTGTGACCTCGAGCTTGCCGTCCTTGCGAAGCGCGTTGTCGACGAAGAACTCGCCGTCGAACGACTGCGTGCGGATCGTCTCGCGGATCCGCGCCGCCTTCGCGGCCAGGTCAGGCAGGCGGTAGAGCCGGGCCGCGGCGTCGAGGGCGCCGGCGTAGAGCATGCTGGACGGGTAGTTCACGTCCTGCACGAACTTGTTGGCGGCGGACCATTCGACGAAGACCCACTTCTCCAACTTCTCCAGGAGCCCGTCGGAGTTCTCGAAGCGCTTGAAGTAGTCGAACAGCTTCAGTACGCGCGGGCGCAGGGCCTCGACCAGCTCGCGGTCTCCGCTGCGCGCGGCATACTCTTCGAGTTGCACGACGAACCACATGGCCCAGTTCGGGATGAAGTTCCCG
>CAYXFW010000119.1:0-1118 GCA_964464305.1 uncultured Verrucomicrobiota bacterium | reverse complement strand
TGGTCGGCCGGATAGCACATCGGCAGCATGCCGTCGGGCAGCGGCCCGAAGGACGACGCGCGCTGGTAGTTCTCGAAGAACGCCTTCTCGACGGCCGTCTCGCCGCAGAGGTCGAGCGCGACGCGGGCGGTGAAGAAGCTGTCGCACAGCCAGCCGGCGCGCTCGCGCGAAGGGCAGTCCATGAAGATGTCCGTCGCATTCTGCTGGAAGGTCTGCCGCGCAGCCTCGAAGATGCGGTTGTACCGGGCGTCGCTTGCGACGAACGTCGCGCGCGACGCGTGCGGATTGACCAGTTCGCGCAGGTAGATGCCGGAGACGTCGCAGACGCCCTCGAGCACGATCAGCTTGAGATAGCGCAGCGTGTAGGGCTCGAACGACTCAACCTCGTACGTGCCGGGCTCGACTTCGTACAGGACGGCGTTCGCGCAGCCAAGGCGCCGGAAGTTCACGTCGTCGTCCGAGAGGATCTCGTCGAACGTGAAGAAGAGCCGCGTCTTCGCCCGCGCCGTGATGCGGGCGCCGAGGAAGCCGCTCAGGTTGGTGCCGAAATCGACCGTGCGGAACGAATTCGGGCCGAGCTTGAACGTCTCCGTCGCCGTGGCCGGGCGCGACGATGCGTTCTTCACGGCCTGCAGTTCGAGCGTCGGGATCGTTGCCAGTTCCGCCTCCGGGAACCCGCCGAGATCCGGACCGACGTTCGTCAGCGAGCGGTCCTTCCACGGCTTCTTCGGCATCTCGCCGACCGCGACGGTTCCCTCGAAGGGGTGTGCGAGGGGGCGTACGATCCCGTAGGCCGGCACCGGCGCGCGCCGCGGCGCCAGCGGCACAGCGGGGAACACCGCGCACGCCGCGGGCTCCGCGGGCGGGCCGGGCAGGCGCCACACCTCGATGAACGGACGCTGGAAGCTGTAGCGCTGCACCTTCTGCACTCGGTCGCGGCGGATCGACGCGGCAAAGCCCTCCGCGCCCGTCGCGGCGAGCACGCGGCCGCCGGCGACGATCTCGGCCTGGAGGAAAGAAGGTTGGTCGAGCAGGTAGTAGCTGCTCGCGTTGTAGCCGGCGACCTCGACGATGACGTCGTTCGTGCCGGCCTTGAGGTGCGACCGCAGGTCGAGTTC
>CAYXFW010000118.1:0-7633 GCA_964464305.1 uncultured Verrucomicrobiota bacterium | reverse complement strand
CCCGCTCGCCCGAACTCCCGCACGGCTGGCGTGACCCGGCGCAAACGGTGTGCGAGACTGCGGCCCGACCTATGAAGACGTTTCGCCGCCGCATGATGATTCTCCTTCTCGGCGCAGCCTCATGGACGGGTGGCGCGGCGGACGCCCCGTATTCCATCTACTGGGGCGACGTTCACGGCCACACGGCGGCATCCGACGGCAAGGGCTCGGCGAAGGACTACTTCACGCATGCGCGCGATGTGGCGCATCTGGACTTCGCCATCGTCACCGACCACGACTTCGGCAATGCCTCGCCGTGGCGAATGCCGGCCGCGACCTGGAGACTGACGCAGGAAGCGGCCGACAACTTCACCGAGGATGGGCGCTTTGTCGCCATCGCGGGCTATGAGTGGACGTCCCAGCCGAAGTACTGGGCAGAGGCGGGAGCCGGGTCCGAGCGAATCTTTCCCGGTTCCCCGATGCACTTCAACCACAAGAATGTCTATTTCCCCGTCCGCATTCCGTCCATTCTTTCCGCGAAGGATCCCGCATTCAACACGCCCGATCTTCTCGCCGACGCGGTGCGGAGTCGTGGGGGACTTGTCCACAACAACCATCCGTCCTTTGGGGTCGAGGGTCGGGACCAGTTCCTCTACGCCGCATCGAACGCCTTCATCATCGCCAACACCGAGATGCTTCCTGACCGGATGCGATACCGCGGAACGAACTACCTCCTGCAGGGCGAGCAGACGGTACGCGCCTTCCTCGACCGCGGGGGGCGGACCGGGTTCGTGGGCGGCACCGACACGCACGAGGGAACGCCGGCGGCCCGCACCGCTGTGCTCGCGGTCGAACTGAACCGTGCCGGCATTTTCGATGCGCTGCGGCACCATCGTTGTTACGCTGTTACGCACGCCCGTATCCTGCTGGACTTTCGAATTGACGGGCAGGTCATGGGCGCCGAGGTCACTACGAAAGGCCCCCCGAGGATCTCGCTCGACGTCAATGGCACGGACCGCATCGAGGAAGTTGCGCTGATCCGCGACGGCAAACCGTGGCGGACGTTTCAACCCGGGGTGCGCACCTTCCATTTCGAGGGCGCGGACGAGTCCTTCTCCGGCGCCAGCTATTACTATGCCAGCCTCGTCCAGGCCGACACCGACGAGCACGGAAATCGCTCGCGGGCATGGTCCAGTCCGATCTGGGTGAAGGGGGAAGGCCCGGGCATCGAAGGCCGCCCTTCGCGCGAAGTCCAAGGAAGCAAGGCCGGTAGCGAGCGAACGAGGTTGCCATGAAAAGATCCCTTGTGTGTTTCATGTCCGTGCTGGCGATCGCGGCATCCGCCGCCTGCGGAGGCGCCGCCGCGGTCCCGCCGCCGGAGATCCTGACGCCGAGGCCGCCGGAGACGCCGCGGATCAACGGGGCGCGGGTCTTTGGCGTGCGGCCGGGGCGGCCGATTCTCTACACGATTGCGGCGACGGGGCGGCGGCCGATGACGTTCGCTGCGGAAGGACTGCCGCAGGGTGCGCGGTTCGACGGGAAGACCGGCCGCATTTCCGGCGCCGTCGCGGCGCGCGGAACCTACCGGATCGCGCTGAGGGCGGAGAACGGGCTCGGCCATGCGGAGCGCGAGCTGCGGCTCGTCGTCGGCGACGAGATCTGCCTGACGCCGCTGCTCGGCTGCAACACGTGGGGCGGGTGGGGGGCGCGCGTGACCGACGCGAACCTCCGGTCCGCGGCGGAGGCGATGGTGCGGCTCGGCCTGATCGAGCACGGCTGGCAGTACGTCAACATTGACGACGGCTGGCAGGGGCAGCGCGGCGGCGCGTACAACGCGATCCAACCGAACGGGAAGTTCGGCGACATGAAGGCGCTGTGCGAGTACATCCACTCCCTGGGACTGAAGGCCGGCATCTACTCGACGCCGTGGGCCACGAGCTACGCGGGCTTTGTCGGCGGCTCCAGCGACGATCCGAAGGGCGCGTGGACAAAGCCCGCCAAGCCCAGGGACGGCTGGCGCTACGGAACGCACTTCTTCGAGCCGAACGACGCGCGCCAGTGGGCGGAGTGGGGGTTCGACTATGCGAAATACGACTCGACCATCGACCGCGTCGACACCGTGCAGCGCTTCGCCGCCGCGCTGGCCGCGTGCGACCGCGACATCGTGTTCGAGCTGTCCAACGAACTGCCCCTCAAGCTCGCCGCCGCCTGCGCCCCGCTTGCGCAACTGAGCCGGACGACCGGCGACCTCGTGGACTACTGGGACCGCTCGCAGATGGACGAGGGCATCCGGAAGTGGGCCGTCGGCGTCCGCGAGGTCATGATCGAGCACGACGCCTTTGCGCCGTACCAGCGGCCGGGCCACTGGAACCACGCATGCAACCTGCGCATCGGTCTGCTCGGCGGCTGGCGCGACCAACCGCTCGAGCCCTCGCACCTGACACCCGACGAACAGTATTCGCACGTCAGCCTCTGGTGCCTCTGGGGTTCGCCGATGATCATCGGCACGCCGATCGAACGCCTCGACGCATTCACGCTCGGCCTGCTGACCAACGACGAGGTGCTGGAGGTCAACCAGGACCCGCTCGGCCGGCAGGCGCTGCGCCGCGAGGTTCCAGGCGGTGAGGTTCTCGCCAAGGAGATGGAGGACGGTACGTACGCCGTCGGACTCTTCAATCCCGGCCCGCAGCCGGCGACCGTCGCCGTCGATTGGGCCGGTCTCGGATTGAAGGGTCCGCAGCGGGTCCGCGATCTCTGGCGGCAGAAGGACCTGGGCGTCTTCGACCGCCGCTTCGAGGCCTCCGTCCGCCCCCACGGAGTCGTGATGGTGCGCGCATTTCCGGCAGGACCGCGCTGAGCGTCGCACCGGGACCGCCGGACGTTCAACGCGAAGGTCGAGACGAGCGTGCAGGGGGATGGCGCCGCTCCGCCGTGCCCTGCGAAGCGTCCTCGCGAAGCAGGGTCGGCGCCAAGACGCGACGGAACGCAAGGTTGTTGGGCACGACGGAGCGTGCCCCTCCAGGGGGGCGTGCGCAGGAGATGGAGGGCGCCGTCCGGCGGCTACACCACCGGTTCCCAGCCCTTCCGGTATTCGCGCTTCCAGAGCGCCGATGCCGCGGCGTCGCCGAGGACCTTGCCGGTCTGCGGGTCGACATCGATCGTGTGGCCCGTGCGGTACGCCATGTTGGCGTAGTGGCAGTACATCGTGCTGCGCTGCCCGTCCTCGATCTCCGCGTTCGGCGTGCCGCCGTTACGGATGCAGTCGAAGAAGTTTGCGAAGTGCTCCTCGCCCGCGCTGCCCGAGCCCTTGCCCACATCCACCTCCACCGCGCTCTTGAGGCCGACGACTTCCTTGCCCTTCACGTCGTAGATGCGGTGGCCGGAGTCCGTGAGGATGGCCGTGCCGCCCTCGCCGTAGAAGGAGACCTGGAAGCCGACCTTCTCCGCGGCGCGGTTGTGGCTGCTGCTCTGCTCCCACGTGATGAGCTTGTCGCCGAAGTCGAACGCGGCGACGCCCGTGTCGGGCGTCTCCTGATCGTCCTGGCAGAAGTAGCGGCCTCCGCCGAATGTGACGCGGCGCGGGCGGTCGACGCCCAGACCCCAGCGGGCGAGGTCGAGCGAGTGGACGGCGTTGTTGCCGAGCTCGCCGTTGCCCCAGTGCCAGAACCAGTGCCAGTTATAATGGATCAGGTTGTCCCGGTAGGGCCGCTCGGGGGCGGCGCCCTGCCAGAGCGTGTAGTCCAGCCACTCAGGCACCGGCGCCTCCTTGCCGCGGCCGATGGTCGTGCGGAAGCGCGTGTACCAGCAGCGCGCGGTCATGAGCCGGCCGATCGCGCCGCCCTGGACCGCCCGGATGCCCTCGATGTAGCTGGGCATGCTGCGGCGCTGGTTGCCCATCTGGACGACGCGCTTGTACTTGCGCGCCGCGGCGACCATCGTCTCCGACTCGAACGGGTCGTGACTGCCGGGCTTCTCGACGTAGACGTGCTTGCCGGCCGAGCAGGCGAGGATCGTCGCGATCGCGTGCCAGTGGTTCGGCGTCGCGATGGTGATCGCATCGATGGACTTGTCCTCCAGGATCCGGCGGATGTCGCTCGCCCCCTTCGGCGCCTTGCCCTGCTTGTCGGTGACGATCTTCATGGCCTTCGCCAGCGCGCGGCTGTCGACATCGCACACGGCGCCGATCTCGACGTTCGGCTGGGCGAGGAGTCCCTTGACGTGTTCCAAGCCCCGGCCGTTGACGCCCATGACGGCGACGACGACTTTCGACGCGGGCGAAGCGGCGGCGAACGCGCGCGCGCCCGAGCGCGCCACGGCAAGTCCGGCGCCGAGGGCGGCGGACCTTTGTAGGAACATCCGGCGGTTGATGGACTGTTTCATGTGTGCCATACTACCGGGGAGGGAACACCATGAAAACATCGAAATGCATCGTATCGCTCGCCGTCCTTCTCCCCGCCGCCGCGTGTTTCGCCGCCGATCTGCGCATCGGCATGATCGGGCTGGACACCTCGCACGTGGTCGCGTTCGCCGGCGTTCTGAACGACGCCACGAACAAGAACCACATCCCCAACGCCCGCATCGTCGCGGCATTCAAGGGCGGCAGCCCGGACCTCGCGAAGAGTTGGGACCGCGTGGAGGGCTACACCAAGGAATTGACCGAGAAGTACGGGGTCAAAATCGTGGGCTCCATCGAGGAACTCTGCTCGCAGGTCGACGCGGTCATGCTGGAGAGCGTCGACGGCCGCCCGCACCTGGCGCAGGCGCGTCCGGTGATCCTGGCGGGCAAGCCGCTCTTCATCGACAAGCCGATGGCCGCCTCGCTCAAGGACGCGCTCGAGATCTTCCGGCTGGCGAAGGAACACAAGGTGCCCGTGTTCAGCGCGTCCTCGCTGCGGTTCGGCAAGACGACGCAGGAAGTCCGCACGGGCTCCCTCGGCAAGGTGCTGTCCGCCGAGACGTCCAGCCCCGTCAACGTCGATCCGACCCATCCCGAGCTGTTCTGGTACGGCATCCACGGCGTCGAATCCCTCTTCACCCTCATGGGCCCCGGCTGCGTGTCGGTCACGCGCGGGACGGCGGCGGACGGCAACATCGAGGTCGTCGGCACGTGGAAGGACGGCCGCACGGGAACGTTCCGCCAGTCCAAGGGCTACGGCGGCAAGGTCCGGTGCGAGAAGGGCGAGTCCCCGGTCGGCGCCTATGACGGCTATGCCCCGCTTGTGGTCGAGGTCATCAAGTTCTTCCGGACGGGCATCTCCCCGGTGCCGGAGCAGGAAACGATCGAGATTCTCGCGTTCATGGAAGCCTCGGACGAGAGCAAGCGTCTCGGCGGCAAGCCGGCGACGCTCGAGGATGTCATGAAAAAGGCCACGGCGAAGTGACCCCCCCCCCGGTCTCCCCCGGGCGTCTGTCCCGGCGGCGATTCCTGAGCCAGGGTGTTTGCTCGGCGGCAGCCGTCGCCGTCGGGCTTCGCGGAACCCGTGGGGCGGCCGGGCAGGCCGACGCCCGCGCGGAGGTTCTCCACGCTGAAATCTGGCGGCGCCTCATCGATCGCCACGGCGTGATGCTCGATTTTGCCGCGCCCGACGGCGCGGTCGCCATCCCGACGCCGGAGGAGTGCCGGCTCGGCAAGCCCAACGCGCTCGGCTGGTGGAGCCCGATCGAAAACGGCGGGTTCTTCAACGGTCTCTACATGGAGGCCGCCGTGCACCGCTGGCGCGCGACGCGCAAGGCGGAGGACGAGGACAAGGCCCGGCGGCTGGCGAAAGGCCTGATCCGGCTGGCGTCGGTCAGCGACGTGAAGGGCTTCGTCGCCCGCGGGTTCGCCACCGACGGCCGCTCGCATTATGCGATGGGGTCCGACGACCAGACCCTGCCATGGGTTCTCGGCCTGTGGCGTTACCTCGAATCCGGGCTTGCGACCGCGGACGAGCGGCGCGACATCGTGGCGAAGCTGGTCGAGACGGCCGGCGAGATCCTGCGCTTGAAGTGGCAGATGCCGGCCGAACCGCCGTTCGGCGTCCGCGGCGGCTTCGGCGGGTTCCTGTTCTACCAGGCGCCGCGGCTGCTCTTCCTCGCGAAGACGATGCATGCGGTGACGGGCGAGGCCTCGTGGAACGAGGTCTACCGCACCGCGCTGCACGAGCGCGGCGGGCCGGAGAACCGCAGCCGGCTCGAGTTGTGCGAACGCGGCATGGTCTACGACCACGGCGGCCCCGGAAACCGTCACTCGTGGACCACCAGCAACTGCGTCGCCGCGATGCGCGCCCTCTGGGAGATGGAGACCGACGAGGCCGTGCGGGCGGCCTACGCCCGCGGGCTCGAGGCCAGCGCCGCCGTGGCGATGGAAAGCCTCCCGCTCGCGCAGGAACTCGACCCCGCCGCGCTGCGTCCGTTCGAGGGCGACTGGCGGAAGCTGAACGGCCTCTGGGAGCCGCAGCCGACGATCGCCAAGGCAACCGAGGTTGCCGAGGCCCAGGCGAAGCTGCTCGGACGCCAATCCCCGCGCCGCGGGCAGGAGTTCCGGTTCGTCCGCGAGCCCGCTTTCGCCGCGTGGATCGTCACCCTCGCGCCCGACCCCGTCGCGCTCAAGGCGCGCGCCCCGGCCGTGGAAAAGGTCCTCGCCCGCTTCCCGTACGAACAACTCGTCTACTCGCAATTCTTCCCCCTCGAGTCCGCCCAACACCGCCTGCGCCTGGCCGGCATCGGCTGATAGGACGCACTCCGGGAATCGGGGACTCAAGGGGGCCACGATCGGGAGGGCTGAAGGCTGTGGGGCGAAGGCTGTAGGCTGAAGGCTGTAGGCTGAAGAGGATGGGGACATAGAAATTGTGGCGGAGGCTCCGGCGCGATATGGACTTGGCGTGTCGGTTCGGCGAACTGAGTGGAAAGGGCGGGTTGCGCGGGTCGGGAACATGGTTGGACGGAGTTCGGCCCAGGATCCCGAGACGCCGCTGTTTCCATGTACCAGTGCCCGACGTCCAGCACAGGTACTATCTTCTGTTCCACAGCGCGGCATGGACCGCACGGGAGGCGCGCATATGAGTGCTTTGCGGGTATGCATGCGATGGAAGGGGCTTTACTATGCCATCTTGTTCTCGCTCGTCGGATATGCTCTGGCTGTGGCGAGTTTGCAGGTGGAGAGCTGGATTGACTTCTCATCTGGCTCTATGGAGACACGTGTCAAGGTGTTCCCTTTTTCAAAGACGCTCAAACGAGGGGATCGCGCATTTGACATGTTCTTCAGAGGAGAGGCGGACAAGCCTCCGGCGTGGGAACTCGTGGGCGTGTCAGGCTTTGCAAACCCCTTTGGCTTGCATGTGTCCTATCCCGGGGAAACTCTACTTTACGCCGAGAATCTCGTTGTGGAGGTGTTGAGGATCCAGCCGCTGTCACTTTCGGAGCGGCAGCGGATTGCGCAGGAGTTTTTCGGCGAGTTGCATTCAGGTGGCCCCTCCGCTGCCGCGGCATATGCTGACCGGCTCGTGGAGTCCGTAATGGAGAGGAATGCGGCAGAGTTCGGGAAACCCTAGAGATGGGCTATCGTCCGCGTTGGTTTCGCAGGCGAGACATGCAGGGTCAAGGTGTAGAGATAGTGGCGGAGGTTCAGCCACGATATGGATTTGGCATGTCGGGGGGATGGGGACAGTATATC
>CAYXFW010000117.1:7367-7649 GCA_964464305.1 uncultured Verrucomicrobiota bacterium | reverse complement strand
GGATGAAACCTGAAACCTGAAAGACGGACGCTCGGGGAAGCCTGAACCACAGAATCACGAAGTCCAGCCTTGGGGATTTGGATGACAGCCATAGGGACGGATTCGGCTCACGCAAAGGCGCAAAGCCGCGATGAGGAGGGAAAGACAGGATCACAGGATTTGCAGGATGGAGAGTGCGGGAGGATGGGGACATAGAAACAGTGCGGGGACAGAGATCGGGTGGCGTAGCCGTGAAAGGGGGCGCCTCCGGAGTCCGGTCCTTCTTTCAGGTTTCCGGTTTCC
>CAYXFW010000117.1:0-7357 GCA_964464305.1 uncultured Verrucomicrobiota bacterium | reverse complement strand
CGGGCGCGTTCCGGGGGGCCGGACACTCACGGCGTCCAAGGTTCGGACAACCAGACCTCCCATCCTTCCAACCCGTGGACGGGATTGCTTCTCAGTCCCTCTGCTCTCTCTGGCATCGGACGGGCTCAAGCCTGTCGCGGCGGGGGCGGACGCGCGGCGGATCGAGTGCCTCTTCTCCGGCGACGCGGGGGTCAATGTCCGCGTCCGGTACAGCCTGCCGCCGAACGCGTCATGGGTCCCACCGGGAACCCAAGCGATTCTATCTCGACCGGCTAACCGACCGGGCATATCGCCGTCTCATCGCGATCAGGGCCACCACGCCCGGGATCAACAGCAGGACGGAGCTGGCCTCCGGGACCGTGACGAGGCTGGTGTTCAGGCTGACCGCACCATTCAATGCAAGCACCCGCCCGTCGGACACCGTGGCGCCCGTGTTCAGCGTGATCGATTCCTGGGCCATGATGTTGCCCGCAAAATCCGTACCCGTGCCAAGTGTCGCGGAACTTCCCACCTGCCAGAATACGCGGGAGGCCTGTGCGCCGCCGATCAAGGCGACGATGCTGTCCGATGCCGTGATCAAGGTGCTCCCCGCCTGGAAGATCCAGATTGCATTCGGATCCCCCAGGGCATCAAGCGTCAACGTCCCCGTGATTGCAAACGAGCTGGGATCCTTGTAGACGCCGGAAGGCAGCGTGCTCCCGCCCAAGTCGTAGATGGGGCTATACGTCACCGTTGCCGTACGTCCGGCGGCATCGGTGTACGCGGCCAGCAGGTCCGACTTCGCCTGGATCGTGACCGCGTCGTCCGCGTGGTTCACCCCGGTCAGAGTGAGGTTTCCAAGGCCCACCATGGTCGGGGTCGGATGCGACCCGATATCCCCGGTGATGGCCGTAGGGCCAGTGAAGGTGATTCCAGTCCCGGCCAGCACCGCGAAATCCGTCGCCAGAGCCAGATCCACCATGATCGGATCCGCGCGGGCAGGGATCTGCACAAGTATCATCGTCACGACCAGACCTGCGGCTGCGAGCCTCCGTCGCGCAAGCGCCGGCGCAGACGAACGGAGGTTGTTTGTGTTTGTCATGGTGGTCCTTCTTCCCGGTTCCTGCCATCCCCGCGCAACGCCCGACGACACCGGCCGCCGATCGTTCGTTTCGATGCGTACCGGGGTGGATGCTAAAGGGCATGACGACATCCCGCCATGGGGTGAAACCCTGCCCAGGTCCGCCCCAAGTGATACAGGGGGGGGCAGGCACGGGTACAGGATCACAGGATGGGCGGGATGGAGAGGGTGGGCGTGCGGTGCGTCGCGGCATCCTGCCTCGCACGAGGAGATGGAGCGGTTCTGCCGCCGTGCGGCTCGGGGGTCAGCGTTCGAGGATGCAGAACACGGGGGTTTCGCCGGGGAGGTCGAGCGTCAGCGTGTCGGAGGCCGACAGCGTGCGCACGGTGCCTGCGCCGTCCGTGACGCGCACGGCGAGAGGACCCGGGGCGAGGCCGAGGCGTTGCGCGTCGAGCGGGAGCCGGACCGTCCGCGGGGAGGCCGTCACGTTGACCAGGAAGAGCCCGACCGCCTTCCGCGCGGGCGATCGCCATGCGGAGGCGAGGACCGAGGCGACGGGGATGTCGGATGGGAGCGTCCCGGGTGACCATGCCGCCATCCGGACGGGGACGGGCTCCGCGCCCGGGAATCCGCCATCGCGGTAGTCGAGCAACTCGCCCCACTTGAGGTAGTCAGGGAAGGCGTGCCGCAGAAAGACGAGCTTCTTGAGGAATACGCCGGCCGGCGGCGAGTAGTCCATGATGTCGCCGCGGACCGAGCCGATGACGTCGCCCCAAGCCGCGGCCTGGGCGAAGCGGGCGACAAACTCCCCGGTCATCGTGTCGCCGCGCCGCTCGCCGGCGGGATAGTGCGATTCCAGGTAGCTGTCCGTCCATTTTCCGACGGTGCGGCCGAGGCACACCGTGTAGTCGTGGTAAACGGCATGGAAGAGGGGGATGGCGTCCGCCAGGTGCCGGCTGTAGCCAAAGAGGAGGTTCCCGTCGATGACGTCGAGATAGACCTCGGAGACCGCCTCGCCCGCCGTGAAGAAGTCCGGATTGTACGTCCGGCCCGCAGCCTTGATCGTCCGGCAGAGCGACCGGGAATCCTCGTTCCATGCCTGTCCGCTTGCGCCCGCGGGCCGGCCGTCGAGTGCCTGGAAGTTCGCAAAGGACCCCATGGCGGCGGCCTCGTCGAGGTAGAGACCCGGGAGCCCGTGGTCGCGGACGAGGGTGGCGCATTTCTCCCGGAGCCACGACTGCCACATCGAGCCGCCGGGCGCCATGATGGCGAACGGAACGTTTCGCAGCGGGGCGTTGACCGGCGTCCCCGACGCGTCGACGATGGCGCCGCGCACCCCGTCGTGCTCGCGCCACCAGTCGAAGGCGGGGTCGCTGCATGCGCGCCGGATGTTCACGTAGGCCATTGGGCGGATGCCGAGCCGCGCCAGAACCCCGTTGTGTTCGCGGAATCGTCCCGCCGGTTCGAACCGCGGGTAGCCGACGTCAAAGCCGTCGAGGGTCCAGTGGGTGAGGAAGTGCAGGACGGTGACGTCGCCGAGCGCGCGCAGCCCCTTGAACCAGGCTTCCGTCCGCGCGAGGTCGAAGCCCTTGTCCTGCGCGCGCAGGTCGTCCGTGGAGAAGCGGTATTCCGCAAAGGTCGGAACGCCCTCCATCCGTGGGATCATGCGCGGGCCCTGGACGTTGAGATCCGCATCCTTCATGGGCCCCATGTCCGTGCGCCGGTGCACCGGCCCCCGCCGCGCCCAGGTCTGACGCAGGGCCCACCGGCGGTAGATTTTGGCCGCGTCGAGATAGTCGCCGGCGAATGGCGCGACGACTGTGGGATAGGGTTGGGCGTACGCCTCGCCGGGCCGGTTCAGGACCGCGGGATGCTGCTCGAGGGCCCAGGTCATGGCCCCGTTTGTGTGGGAGAGGTGATAGCGCTTCGCGTGCATGGCGCCGTCCTCGGTCGCGAGGTACAGGCCGTGCGCCGCGTCGTAGAGGGCGAACATCTGCAGGCTGCAGTTGTGGCTGCTGTAGTGAAGGCGCATGGTCTCGAGACTGTGGGCCGGGTCGGACGCCCGGCGCCCGGCGCCGTACGGGTAGGCCAGGCGGTCGTCGGCGCCGTCGCCGATGGGGCGGAGGTTGGCGATCGCGGGGAAATGGACGGCGGCGATCCCGACCCGCGGCCCGGGCCGCGCCTCGATGCGGAGTTCGGCGCGCACGGGGTCGTCCCGTAGCTGCACGTGGACGGTCACGTCGCAGGCCGTGCCGCCGCGGCCGGCGTTGGTCCACGTCAGCGAGAGATGTTCGCGGGAGAAGGCGGAGTTGGTTTGGACGATCGGTTCCGCGCCGCCGTCCGCGAGCACGACCGGCCGGCCTTCCGTGTCGACGAGATCGATCCGCCAGACCTGCGTGCCGGCCTCAGGATCGAGGAAGTTGTGCGGGCGTTGGAGGTCGGTGATTTCAGTCAGCGTGCAGCGCCCGCCGTCGATCCGGAACCCGACGCGCAGGCCCTCGTTTGCGATCGCGACATCCCGGGCCCGGGCGGGATACGCCGCCGGGAGCAGGATGCAGCAGGCCGCGACCCATCCCGCGCATCCGGCGAGCAGACGCGTGGATGTCCGGGCGGCAGCGGCTCTGGAACGGCGTTTCATCGGAGCATGCAGTGCCACGGGGGGGTCGCGATGTCAACGCCCCGGCGAAAGAGGGACATGGGGACAGAGAAACAGTGTCGCGGAGAGAAGCGTTTGTAAGTAGTTCCTAAAAAGGCTAATAGGACCATGTCTGCGCCGAGTCGCTGTGTTGATCTGCAGAAACCCGACCGCCGTCCAAGGCTCGGACAACGGCGTCTGCTGCTCTTCCAGCCCTTGGACGGGAGCGGAAGGAAGGCGGGACGCGATAACAGGATTCCGAGGATGGGGGAAGGGCGCGCATCCTGTCCATCCTGAAGGATGAGGGATGAAACCTGAAAGACCAGTGTGAGGACAGAGATCGGGTGGCGCGGCCGCTCCGCGGGCGCGCTCCGGGGAGCCGGACACTCACGGCGTCCAAGGTTCGGACAACCCGACCTCCCATCCTTCCAACCCTTGGACGGAGGATGGGGACATGGAAACAGCGACCGGGGTGCGGCCGCCGGGCGGGCAAAAGAGCCCCCTGGCACGGTCCCCTACAGCGCCGCGCGGATCCGGGCGGCGAGGATCGCGGCCTCGGAGGGGTCGGTATAGGCGACGGACTTCCAGTTCCAGCGGTGGCCGTCGTCGTTGAAGCGCGGGATCACGTGGAAATGGACGTGCGGGACAACCTGGCCCGCGGCCGCGCCGTTGGCCTGGAAGACGTTCACGCCATCGGCCTTCAGTGCGGAGAATTGGGCCTTCGCAATGCGTTGGACCGCCTCGGCGACGCGGGCGAGCAGGGCCGGCGGAAGAGCGGTCAGCGGGTCGAAATGCGCCTTGGGGATCACGAGGATATGCCCCTTGACGATCGGGCCGATGTCCACGAAGGCCAGCACCTCGTCGTTCTCGTAGACCTTCGTCGCCGGAATCCTCCCCGCAACGATCTTGCAGAACACACAACTGTCGTTCATGGCATGAGCTCCCCGGCGCCGCGCCGTTGCCGGAAGCATAGCCCGTGGACCGCCCGGCGTCACTCGTTCCGCAGCGCTTCGGAGGCGGAGGTGCGGGAGGCGAGGCGGGCGGGGACATAGGAGAAGGCGGCGCCGAAGAGCAGGGCGGCGGCCAGGACGGCGAGGACGGAGAGAAGATCGAGATCGAACGGCACGGCGGTCTGCGCCGAGAGCAGGCGCAGCGCGGGCCAAGCGGCGAGGAGCGCGGCGGCGGCGCCGGCGACCGTGACCAGGAGGGCCTCGCCGAGGAAGAGGGCGGCGATGTCCGGGGGGCGCGCGCCGAGGGAGATGCGCAGCCCGATCTCCGGCAGACGGTTTCGGACGTCGGAGAGCAGGAGGCCCATCAGCGAGCTTCCCCCCAACAGAAGGCAGAGTCCGGCGAGCACGCCGGTTCCCCACGCGACGCCCGTCCGCCAGCGCCGGAGCCCGCGCAACAGCGTATCCGGAGTGACCCACGTGGCCGCCTCCAGGGCGAGGTCCGGCGCGGCCAGGACTCGCCCGGCAGCCGAGAGAGCGGCGCGGAGCGAAGTCTCGTCCCGGGCGCCGAGATGGATGGCGTCGAGCCGGTCGTCCGCCCCGGGGCCCTCGCGCGAGGGGATGGCGGTCCAGGGCACGAAGACCGCGGAGGCGGCCGGACTGAGCACGCCGGTCACCGGCTCGCCGGCCGTCCCGCCGCCGACGGTGCCGACAAGGCGGAGGATATGGCCGGCCAGGGAGACGGAATCGCCCGGCCGCCATCCGAAGGCGCGCATCGCGGATTCGGTGGCCGTGGCGTAGGCGGCGCCGTCGCGCACATCGGCGGCATCGAGGAAGCGGCCGCCGGTCATGGACCAAGTGCGCGCGGCCGCGAGGGATCCGTCGGTGCGGACAAGCCAGAGCGCGCCATGGCCGCCGGGCCCTGCAACGGGTCCGGCCTGGAGCCCGCTCCATGTCGCGTCGGGCGCGGCGGCGCGGAGGGTCTCCAGGTGGCGGCGCCGGAGGCCGCGTGACGGGTCGCGCGAGCCGGCGTCCGGCGTCTGTAGGAGAACGGCCGCGTGGACGCCGAGTTCCGCGGTCAGCCGCTGCGCGCGCTGCCGGAATCCGTTCAGGACGCCCAGGGTGAGGGTGAGGGCGAAGAGTCCGACCGCCACGCCGGCGAAGGCGATGGCGGTGCGTCCGGGCCGCGAGCGGAGCCCGTCGAGAACGTCCGCCGCCAGTCTCGGGGCGCCGCTCATGCGCGCCGCCCTTCCCCGGGCGCCGGGACCGGGCGGTCGAGGCGCAGGACATCGTCGCAGGCGTCGACCCATCGCGGGTTGTGCGTGGCGACAAGGACGGCGATGCCGCGCGCCCGGCAGCCCGCGATCAGCCCCATGACCAGCCCGGCGGCGGCGGCATCGAGGTTGCCCGTGGGCTCGTCCGCCAGCAGGAGGCGGGGTTGCAGGGCAAGGGCGCGGGCCAGGGCGACGCGCTGCATTTCGCCGCCGGACAGGAGCCGCGCGGCGGTGCCGGCGACGCCGGACAGCCCGACCTCGTCCAGTGCGAGGCGCGCCCGCTCGCGGGCTTCGGAGGGCCGGACGGCAGTGTAGCGGAACCTGAACGCGACGTTCTCGAGGGCTGTGCGATGGGGCAGGAGATGAAACCGCTGGAACACCATGCCGATATGGTCGCGCCGGATCCGGGCCGCCCCCGCACCGTCGTCGCCGGAGAGGAGAGCGCCGTCGAATCGGATCTCGCCCGAGTCCGGCCGGTCGAGAAGTGCGGCGAGATGCAGCAGGGTTGTCTTTCCGCAACCCGAGGGCCCGGCGACGGCGAGAAGCCGGCCGGCATGGGCGTCCAGATCCACGTCGCGCAGGACCTCCACCACGCTGCCCGGGGCGCGAAACGACTTCGCCACGCGGCGCAGGCTCAGGACCGGACCGTTCACGGGAGCACGCTCTCCCCGGCCCTGAGGCCCTCCAGCACCTCGAAGACCTCCTCGTTTCCGGCGCCCAGGGTGAGCGCGCGGCGCGCCGGCCCGGCCGGCGTATCCACGAGAACATGGGGACCTTTGCCGTCCCAGCGGACCGCAGCGCGGGGGATGACGATGGCGCGGTCGACGCGGCGCGAAAGGACGGACACCTCGACGGACATCCCGCTTTTCAACTCCGGCGGCGCGCGGACCACGCGGATCGTGACCGGGAAGCATCTCGGACCGGCGTCGCCCGCCTTCGCCTGGGCCATGGCCGACACCGTTTCCACGACGCCGGTCAGGCTCATCGAGGGCCAGGCCCGGGGCACGAGCGCGGCGGGATAGCCCGGGGCCACGCGGCCCAACTCGTGCTCGGGGACGTCGCAGCGGACGATCCACTCCGAAGGGTCGGGGATGCAGAGGAACTCCTGGTTCTTGAACACGGTGTCGCCCACCCGCGCGGTCCGGACCTCGGTACCGAAGGGGAGGGGCAGATGGACGACTTCACCGTCGCACGGCGAAGTGACGACGCACTGCGCGAACTGCTCGCGCATCAGGTCCCGCTGGCGCGACGCGGCATGCTGTTTGGCGCGGGACTCCTCCAGCCGGGCCGGGTGGACGTGCTCGCGGAGCAGGCGCAGCCGCGTCTCGATCTGCTCGATCTTCGAGAGCAACCCGTCGACCTTGAGTTGCTGGCGGGCGGTCTCCTGCGCCGAAACGAGGCCTTCCTTCACGAGTTCACGGGAGTCGTCGAGGTACTGCGT
>CAYXFW010000116.1:6894-7667 GCA_964464305.1 uncultured Verrucomicrobiota bacterium | reverse complement strand
TACGGCCGCTGCGTGTGCCCGGGGAAACACGGATTCGGGAGGCGGGCATCGTGTTCGGTGTCCGGCGGGATCGCGGATTCCGGCGTGTCGCCGAGCCCGGTCCGGGAGCCGGCGAGACGGTGGCCTGGCTCAACGCGAAGCGGGTGGGGGACGTCGGGCTCGCCGTGCGGCCGTGGACCGCCGGGGATCGCTACCGTCCGCTCGGTGCGAAGGGCACGACGAAGATCCACGATATCCTGGTCGACGCCAAGGTCGACCGCGACCTCCGTCCCGGCCTTCCCGTCGTCGAATGCGGCCACGTCATTGTCTGGTTCCCCGGCCATCGCATCGCCGATGGCTGGGAGGTTTCCGGCCCCGGGGCGCCGAGCCTGCGGATCGAATTGCGGTGCGATGGGTCACGCGCGCGTTGAATCCGTCGCGCGCGGGTCTATACTGGCGGCATCGGGGGCGGTCGTGCCGCTCCCAAGGGGAAGCATGAGAACGCAACTCGCCATCGGGATTCTTGCAGCGGCCATCGCGACGGGTCAGGGGAGGGCCGCCGAGGTGACGGTCGTCGTCGTGGGCGACCGCGTCAACATGCGGGCCCGGCCGTCGCTGCAGGCCGAAGTGGTGGGGCAGCTCAACGAGAACGACCGGATCGTGGTGAGGTCCCTCACGAACGACTGGGCGGAAGTGGCGCCGCCGGCGGGCATCGAGTTCTGTGTTCACCGCGATTTCATCAAGGACGGCGCCGTGAGCGTTCCCAAGCTGCATGTGCGGGCGGGTCCCGGCAT
>CAYXFW010000116.1:1562-6884 GCA_964464305.1 uncultured Verrucomicrobiota bacterium | reverse complement strand
GTCGGACAGATGGTGAAGGGCGATGCGGTCAAGGTGACCGGTGAATTCGGCGAATGGCTGAAGATCGCGCCGCCGCCGGGCAGTTCCCTGTGGGTCGCACGGTCCATGGTCAAGCTTCCGGAGCCCCGGACCGCGGCACCGACAAAGCCTCCGGTTGTCGCCGCGCCGACGGCGGCGGTTGCGGCCGTCGCGTCATCCCGCCCTGTGGCCGTTCCACCCTCGATCCCGGCCGTGGCCCGGCCCGTGGCGCCGCCTTCCGTCGCGCCGCCGCCGGCGACCCCGCCCGCGGCGCCGACGGTCGCGGCGCTGTACACGCCGGACGATCTCCGTCTGGCCCCGGTGGACAACCAGGGCTCGGCCGTCATGCGCGAAGGCCGCGTCCGCGCCACGGTGCTCGTCCTCGGACGCCCCTCGCGCTACCACCTGATGGACGAATCCGCCGGCGGCTCGGAGACGATCTGCTACCTGCGCGGCAACGAGACGCAAATCCGGAGCTTCGTGGATCGCAAGCTGCGCATCCGCGGCCGCCAGTACTGGGTCCAGGGAAACCGCCACCCGGTCGTCGTCATCGACCAGATCGCCCCCATGGCGGAGTGAGCGGGCGGACGCCTGGGGAGTATGGCGGTATGGCAGTATGGCAGTATGGCAGTATGGCGGTAGGGCGGTGTGGCCGTGTGGCCGTGTGGCGGTGTGGCTGTGTGACCGTGGGGTGGCGTTGCGGTTGCGTTGAGGGGTGTGTTTTGGCACCTTCGCGCCTGTGAGACGGGTTTCCCTTGCGGTCGGCGTGGTCCTGATTGCGGGTCTTTCGTGTGCGCTGTGGATTGGCCATCGCGACCGGGGACCCGTGACGGCCGATACATTTTTCCTTTCCGGGATCGACTCCGGCGGCGTGTCCGCGGAGCAACTGATCCGGCCGCTCGTGAGCCCTGCAGCCGCCGCGGCCCGGCTCGCGGAGGTCGGCGTATGTTACCCCTTTGCGGGGTCGAAGTTCCCTCCTGATATCGTGGCACCCGAGGTGCTTTGGAAGGACGGTTCCGGGGCCAGGTTCTGGCTGCTGACACTCCGGTTCGGGGCCAAGGCGGGCGTACTCCATGTCCTGTGCGACGGGAAGCGGGTGGAGCCGCTGATCGATCCGGCATGCGTCCGGGAGGACAACGCGTACGAGGAGTCGGAGGCGATCGCCTCCGCCAAGGGGTGGCGCCCGTCCGATGGCCTCTGGGAGGAGATCAAAAAGTCCTCCGCGGACCGGGATCTCACCCTGACCGTCTGCGGCGTGAGCGGGGTTCCCTCCACCAACGGCGAGGGCGGGCGCATCGTATCGCGGGGGAGCGTCGTGTTCGGCATGTCCCGGGATCCGGTCGGTGCGCCTCTTTTCTACCGGGATGTGCCGCTCATGCCGTCGCGGACCCGCGAAGGCATCGTCAAACCGCTCGCGCCCGCGGCCATCCCGCTGGTGACGTGGCGGCTCCGCGACGTCTCGAAACCGGAGTCGCGCGTGGTGATGGAGAAGATGCCCACCTGCGCCAACTGCCATTCGTTTGCGACGGATGGGCGCCGGATGTCGATGGACATGGACGGGCCCGACGGCGACAAGGGCGCGCATGCGGTCATGGAGGTGAAGCCGCGCATGACGGTCGCGCGCGACGACGTGTTCACCTGGAATGACATCGAAGGCGGCCCGGGCGGCGGCGCCAAGTCTTCCGGGCTGTTTTCGCAGATGTCCCCCGACGGCCGCCACATCGTGGCGACGGTTCACGACCAGGTGTACGTCCAGAACTACATGGACTGGCGCTTTCTTCAGACGTTCTATCCGACGCGCGGCGTTCTCGCGGTCCGCGACACGGCGACCGGACGGATGTGGACGCTGCCGGGCGCGGACGATCCCGGGTTTGTGCAGTCGAATCCCGCGTGGAGCCCCGACGGCCGGGAGATCGTCTTCATCCGGGCGTCGGCGCGCGACAGTTACGGCAGCGGGCCGCGGGCGACGCGCGCCAACGATCCGAACGAGACGCAGATCCAGTACGATCTGTATCGCATTCCGTTCAACGGCGGGAAAGGCGGCGTGGCCGCCCCGGTGCCCGGCGCCTCCCGGAACGGCAGGAGCAACTCGTTTCCCAAGTTCTCGCCGGACGGGAAGTGGATCGTGTTTGTGCAGGCGGCCAACGGCCTGTTGATGCGCCCGGACTCGAAGCTGTGCATCCTGTCCGCGTCGGGCGGCCAGCCGCGGGTGATGAACTGCAACCTGAACCCGATGAACTCGTGGCACACGTGGTCGCCCAACGGCAGGTGGCTTGCGTTTTCGTCCAAGGCCTTCGGCCCGTACACGAGGATCTTCCTGGCCCACGTCGACGAACGGGGGATCGATTCCCCGGCCGTGCTGCTCCCCAACTGCACGGCGGCCAATCGCGCGGTCAACATCCCGGAGTTCGCCAACATCCCGAACGGGGGCATCGCGGCCATCGACACCCCCGCGGTGGACTACCGGCGGCTCATGAAGGAGGGCGGGGAACTCGCCAAGGCCGGCGATGTGGTCAAGGCGGAGCGGTACCTGAAGGAATCCCTGGCGCTGAAGGACGACTACCCGGATACGCACGTCGCCTACGGTTTTGTGATGGACTCGCTCAACCGCCCGCAGGAGGCGATCGCCCGGTTCGAGCGGGCGTTGAGTCTCGACCCCCGGCATCCCGGGGCGCATCGCTACTGGGCCATGACCCTGATCAAGCGGGGCGACTATGCGGCGGCCATCGCGCATCTCCGGCAGACGCTGGCGATTGACGGGCTGGATGACGATGCCTACCGGCACTGGGGGGATGCCCTGGTCGGGGCCGGGCAGCCGGCGGAGGCGGAGAAGTACTACGTGCGCGCGCTTGCGTTGAATGCCGAGAACGCCTTCGCGCACAACAATCTCGCCCACATCATGGCCCAATCGGGAAGGCTCGAGGACGCCTTGCTCCACTACGGGCTGGCGGTCAAGTTCGACGCGGGGTATGCCTCCGGGTACGCCAACCAGGGGGTGGTTCTGGCCCGGATGGGGCGGGGCGGGGAGGCGGTCGGTCTGTACCGGAAGGCGATCGAACTCGATCCCGGTCATGCGGCTGCGCACTGCAACCTGGCCCTCCTGCTCGCCACGGACAAGGACGCCTCCGTCCGCAACGGTGCGGAGGCGGTTCTGATTGCGCGCAAGTCCTGCGAGTTGACCGGATTCGCCAACCCCCAGTGCCTGCTGGCGCTGTCGGCGGGGTATGCCGAGGCGGGGTCCTTCGACGAGGCCCGCGTTCACGCCGAGCGCGCGCTGGCCCTGGTCCCGCCGGCATCGGCGATGGCCACCGATATCCGGACGAGGGTGCTGCCCGCCGTCATGAGCCGGCGGCCCGTGCGAAGCCGGTACTGATCAGCCCCTCAGAAGCGGAGCCGTCCATGCGACGGCAGGATCACGGAGAACCCTCTGCACGGCGGGACGCGGCGCGCGGGTGAAGCCGGGCATGAAGGGCAGCCGGCCGAGGACGGGGATGCCGAACCGCCGGAGCGTTTCGAGGTTGTCCTGCATGAGCGGCGTCCACGGTCCGCGACCGGACTGCACCATGACCACGCCGGCCAACTCCACGCCACGCTTCCTCACCGCCGCGCAGGTGAGCATCGTATGATTGAGTGTCCCCAAGCCCGCCCGGGCGGCCACGAGGACCGGAAGCCCCATCGCGGCCATCAAATCCAGCATCGTCCGCCGGCCTCCGATGGGGACAGAGACGCCGCCCGCCCCCTCGACCAGTACGGAGTCGTGGAGCTGCAACAACTTATGCAGGGAGCCCTCCAGGCGGTCCATGCGGATGGCTTCCCCGGCCCTGGCCGCAGCCAGATGCGGCGAGCATGCGGGGGCGAACCGGTAGGGACAGAGAAGCTGTGTCTCACCCGGGACCGGGTGCCAGGATGCGGCCCGGGCCACAACATCTATGTCCCCTGCGAGACCGGCGATGCGACGGACGCCCGTTTGGATGGGTTTCATCGGAACCGTGTCGATCCCCGCCTTGCGTGCGGCCGCGAGGAGGGTGGCGGTCAGGGCTGTCTTGCCGACGCCGGTGTCGGTCCCGGTGATAAAAAAGCTTCTCATGCGATTTCCGCATCCTGCGCTATAATGGCCGGCGTCATGATATCACGTCCCCCGTCATACCGCTCGGCGATGCTGGTGACCCTGCAGGTCGCGCTGATGACATGGCTCGTCCTGGGCACGGCACCCACGTGGCGCCGGCCATCCTCTGCGCTGCTGGTGGCGGCCGGGGTCTTGCTGGGCACCTGGGCGGTGGCGGCGATGCGCCTGCATCGCGTCACGCCGTGGCCGGAACCGTCGGCGGACGCGGTTCTGGTCGCGAGCGGTCCCTATGCATGGATCCGCCATCCGATGTACGCCAGCCTGCTCCTCGCCGGCGCGGGGTTGGTGGCCCACACCTTCACCCCGGGGCGGCTGGCCATGCTCCTCCTGCTGGTCCCCGTGCTCTGCCTCAAAATGTGGATCGAGGAACAGGCCCTGAGGACCCGTTTTCCCGAGTATTCACTCTACGCGATGCGAACGAAGCGGCTGGTGCCGTTCGTGTACTGAGGGCCAGGTGTCAGGTTTCAGGTGTCAGGTGTCAGGGAGGAGGGGCTTCGGACCGGAGTTCCAAGGCTTGGACGCCCGCGGCGTCGCCGGGTCCAAGCCTTGGAAGCCTTTCCGCCCGCTTCCGTCCTGACACCTGAAACCTGACACCTGAACCCTCCGGAGAGCTGCGATGCCTGCGATCACACTGCTGACGGATTTCGGCGACTGCGACGGGTTTGTCGCGGCGATGAAGGGCGTGATCGTGTCCATGGCGCTGGAGGCGCGAATCCACGACGCGGCGCACAGCGTGCCTCCGGGCGATATCCGCGGGGCCGCGTGGGCGTTGGACCAGTATTGGCGCCTGTGGCCGGAGGGCACGATCCACGTGGCCGTCGTCGATCCCGGCGTGGGAACCGCGCGGGCCGCGTTGCTGGCCCGGGCGGAGGGCCGTCTCTTCCTGGCGCCGGACAACGGGCTGCTGTCGCTGGTCGCCGCCCGGGCTCCCGACTTCACCGCCTGCGCCCTGCGCGAGGACGTGCACCGCCCCGGCGTCCGCTCCGCCACGTTCCACGGTCGCGATGTCTTCGCACACGCCGCCGCCCTGCTTGCGGCGGGCCATCCGCCCGAATCCCTGTGCGCGGGAACGGTCGAGCCGGTCGCAGTTTCCTGGGCGCGGCCGGTCCGCGGGGCGGGCGGATCGCTGCGCGGCGAGGTCATCCACGTTGACCGTTTCGGCAACGCGGTGACCAACT
>CAYXFW010000116.1:0-1552 GCA_964464305.1 uncultured Verrucomicrobiota bacterium | reverse complement strand
GCGCGGGAACGGCGGTTCTCCGCGGGCTGCAGCGGACCTATGGCGACGTTCCCAGCGGCTCCCCGCTGGCCTACGCCGGGTCCTCCGGCCGCATGGAGATCGCCATCCGCGACGGTTCGGCGGAGAAGGAACTGGATTTACGCCGCGGAATTCCCATAATCCTGCGCTCGATCCCGTGAGGAAAGGATGCTGGCATGAAGAACCGACGGACATTCAAGCGCGACGCGAAAGCCCTCCTCGCGCACGGCAAGCCGATGCGCGAAATCCACCTGCGGGATCTGTTCGCCCGCGACCCCGACCGGGCCCGGCGCATGTGCCTGGAGACGGGCGATCTGTTTCTCGATTACTCGAAGAACCGTGTGACGGACGAGACCCTGAGGCTTCTGATCGACCTGGCAGAGAAGGCGGACCTGCGCGGCGCGATCGACGAGATGTTCAAGGGCGCGAAGATCAACCGCACCGAGAACCGGGCCGTGTTGCACACCGCACTTCGCGCCCCGCGCGGGACGGTCGTGAAGGTCGGCGGCAAGGACGTCGTCGCCCACGTGCACATGGTGCTCGACCGCATGTCCGCATTTGCGGAGCAGGTCCGCTCCGGGGCTTGGAAGGGCCATACGGGGCGCGCGATCCGGAACGTCGTCAACATCGGCATCGGCGGATCCGACCTCGGTCCCGCGATGGCGACCCAGGCGCTGCTTCCGTATAGCGCGCGGCATCTGAAGGTCCACTTCGTCTCCAACATCGACGCGACCCACCTGGCCGAGACGGTCCGCGAACTCGACCCGGCGGAAACGCTGTTCATCATCGCGTCGAAGACCTTCACGACCGAGGAAACGATGACCAACGCTACGAGCGCCCGCGCGTGGCTGCTGCGCGGCCTCGGTGGGGACGCGGCGGCGGTCGCCCGCCACTTCGTCGCCGTCTCCACCAACGTGGAGCGGGTGGCCGCGTTCGGGATCGACATCGCCAACATGTTCGGATTCTGGGATTGGGTCGGCGGGCGCTACTCGCTGTGCAGCGCGATCGGGCTGCCGCTGATGATCGCCATCGGTCCGGAGAACTACCGGGCGATGCTGGACGGTTTTCACCGCATGGACCGTCATTTCGCGGAGGCGCCGCTCGACCGCAACATGCCGGTCCTGCTCGGGCTCCTGGGCATCTGGTACAACAATGTCCTTGGCGCCCAGACGCACGCGATCCTGCCGTACGACCAGTACATGGCCCGGTTCCCCGCCTATTTCCAGCAGGGGGATATGGAGAGCAACGGGAAGGGGACCGACCGGCTCGGCCGGCCCGTCGGCTGTGAAACGGGACCGGTCATCTGGGGCGAACCGGGGACGAACGGACAGCACGCCTTCTACCAGTTGATCCACCAGGGTACGAAGCTGATCCCCTGCGATTTCATCGGCTTCTGCCGCTCGCACAATGCCGTCGGCGACCATCACGACCGGCTGATGGCGAACTTCTTTGCGCAGACGGAGGCGCTGGCGTTCGGCAAGACGGCGGAGGAAGTGGCGGGCGAGGGCACGGCGCCGGACCTGGTTCCCCACCG
>CAYXFW010000115.1:0-7747 GCA_964464305.1 uncultured Verrucomicrobiota bacterium | reverse complement strand
GGCAATTCCCATAAACTCCTTGCCGCGATGGCTCATCTCCATGATCGACATGCCGCAGCCCTTGTAGTCGAAGAGCTGCTGCTGCGCCTCGAGGATCGCCTCTTCGGGCATGACCGCCGGACCCGCGCCGAAATTGAACACTCGTGACATGATCGTTCTCCCGCCGGCGACCGCGCCGTGCTTGGGGCCATCGTAGCGGACCCGTCCCCGGCCATCAACCCGGTTTTCGCATTCCTCTTGCCGTTCCGGGCGCGGAGTCTCTAGAGTGTGAGCGTGCCGGTCGCGATGAGGCGCCGGGTGAAGGAGTTGGGCCATGACATCGGCCCGTGGAACGACATGGGTGCTGCCGCGACTGTACGCGATGATGTTTCTGCAGTACTTCGTGTGGGGCTGCTGGTTCGCCACGATCGGCAACTACATGACCCGGGCGGGGATGGGCAACGCCATCTTCTGGGCCTACACGGTCGGTCCGATCGCCGCCTTTGTGACGCCGTTCTTTCTGGGCATGGTCGCGGACCGGTTCCTTCCGACGCAGACGGTCCTCGCGGCGCTGCACCTCCTCGGCGCGGCGGCGATCTTTCTGGCGCCGGCCGTCGCGCCGGCCGGGCCGGACGGCTCGCCTCTGGCGTTCATTCTGATGCTGCAGGCGCACACGCTTTGCTACATGCCGACGATCGGCCTGGCGAACACGCTCGCCTTCCACCACCTGACGAATCAGGAGAAGCAGTTCCCGGTCATCCGCGTGTTCGGAACCTTCGGATGGATTGCAGCCGGCGTTCTCGTCAGCAAGGTGCTCAAGGCCGACGAGACCGACCTGCCGATGAAGGTCGCCGCCGCGGCGGGGCTGCTGACGGGTCTCTACAGCCTGTCGCTTCCGCACACCCCGCCGCCGGCCAAGGGCAGGGCTTTTTCGTGGCGCGATGCGATGGGCCTCGACGCGCTGCAGTTGCTGCGGAAGCCCTCCTTTGCGATCTTCCTGGCCGCCTCGCTGCTGATCTGCATCCCCCTGTCGGCCTACTTCGCCTACGCTCCACTCTTCATCAAGGTGGCCGGGCTCGGGGATCCGGCCTTCAGGATGACGTTCGGCCAGATGTCGGAGATCTTCTTCATGCTGGCGATGCCGCTGTTCTTCGTCCGGCTGGGCATGAAGAAGATGATCCTGATCGGCACGATGGCGTGGGTGGTCCGCTATGGCCTCTTTGCCGCCGCATCGACCGGTTCGGTCGCCTGGATGGTTCTGGGCGGCATCCTTCTGCACGGCATCTGCTACGACTTCTTCTTTGTGACGGGCTACATCTACACCGACAGGGTGGCCCCGGCGAAGATCCGGGCGCAGGCGCAGGGGCTCGTCGTACTTGCGACGCTCGGACTGGGGATGTTGATCGGCGCGCAGGTCGCGGGCGCCATGTTCAACCTCGTCGTGACGGCCGCCCCGGGAACCCCGGAGGTTCTCGCGCAGTGGCGCACGTTCTGGACGGTCCCGGCCGTTCTTGCCGCGGCCGTCATGGTCCTGTTCGGGGTTTTCTTCCGGGAGGACCGCGCGCCGGCGTCCGGTGCGTGAGGCTCCGGCGCGCGGCGATCCCATGGCGGCGATGATTCCAGGCGGGGAGCGGGTGCGACCGTGGATCGACGGGCCGGGCGGACTGCGCGAGGTCTGGCGGGTGGCCTACCCGCTGATCCTGAGCACGGCCTCGCTTTCGCTGATGCAGTTCTGCGACCGGATGTTCCTGTCGTGGTACAGCGGCGTCTCCATCCGCGCGTCGCTGCCGGCCGGCATCCTGTCGTTCACCATGATCTGCGGCTTCTTCGCCGTCGCTGGCTACGGCGGCACGTTTGTCGCCCAGTACCACGGCGCGGGGGAGCCGCGGGGGTGCGGGCGCGCGACGGCGCAGGCGATCCTGTTCGCCGTCCTCTCCTGGCCCGTGATTCTCCTCCTGTTCCTTCCCCTGGGCCGGCTCGCGCTGCGGTGGACCGGGCATCCGCCGGACGTTCTGGCCGAGGAACTGGTCTATTTCGACATCACGATGTGGGGCAGCCTGGGGTCGATGGCCAGCACCGCGGTCGCGGGGTTCTTCAGCGGGCGGGGCGACACGCGCACCACCATGTGGGCGTACATGGCGGGCAACCTGCTGAACATCCCGCTCGACGGGCTGATGATCTTCGGCCGGCTCGGCGTGCCGGAGATGGGAATCCGCGGCGCGGCTATCGCCACTGTCATCGCGGGCTGCGTCCCGCCTGCAATTCTGTTTGCGCTCTACTTCGGCCGCAGGGCGAACCGGGAGTTCGGCACGCGGGCGACCTTCCGCTACGACCCGGTCCTCTTCCGCCGCCTGCTCCGCTTCGGGCTGCCTTCCGGCGTCCATCTCGCCCTGGACCTGACCTCCTTCACGCTGTTCGTGCTGCTCGTGGGCCGGCTCGGCCCCGTCGCTCAGGCGGCGAGCAATATCGCGCTGAGTGTCAACACACTCGCGTTCATGCCGATCCTCGGGCTCGGCATCGCCGCCTCGATCGTGGTCGGCCAGTACCAAGGTCGCCGGGAGCCGGAGCACGCCGAGCGGGGCGGCTGGAGCGCGCTGATGCTCGGCATGGTCTACATGGCCGCCATCGGGTCGACGTATCTCCTGTTTCCCGAATTCTACACGCGGCTGTTCTCCGGCGAGGTGGCCGGCGCGTTCCGCACCGCGGACCTGCTTCCGACGGTGCGCCGGCTGCTCGTCATCCTCGCCGTGTGGAGCCTCGCCGATGCCGCGGACATCGTGCTCGCGGGCGCGCTCAAGGGCGCCGGCGACACGCGCTTCGTCATGGCGTGGTCGCTCGCCATCGCGTACGGTTTCTTCGTCACCGGGGAAATCGTGATCGTGCTCGTCCTCAAGCTTGGCCTGATCGCCGCCTGGCTCTGGACCTGCGCCTACATCGCGGTCCTGGCCGCCGGCTACCTGTGGCGGTTCAAGAGTGGGCGGTGGAAGACCATCGACATGCTTGGACGCGGCCGTTCGAACATTCTTCCGCCGCCGGGCCGGACGGGAACGGATGGACTTGCGGTGGAATGAGGAAAGAGAGAAGTGAGAAATCCCAGACTCCTTCGACACGTCCTGCGCCCCCAGCGGCCGGGACTCTTCGTTTCGTCCTTCGCGTCCGGGCTTGCCGCGCTCCTCCTGTCCGGCTGCGGCGGCCCGGCAGCTCCGCAGCCACCGGCCGCGATCGACGGCGCGCGCGCGCTGGAGGCGGCCCGGGCCTTCGTGGCGTTGGGGCCGAAGGACTCCGGCACGCCGGGCGCGGCCACGGCCGCCGGCTGGCTCCGCGACCGGCTTGCGGCGTACGGGTGGGAGACCGAGATCGACGAGTTTCGCGACGGCCCGCCGGGCGCCGAGATCCCGCACCGTAATGTCATCGCGCGCCGCCGCGGCGCCGGGCCGGGGCGCGTCATCTTCGGCGCGCACTACGACACGAAGTCCGGCATCCCCGGCTTCGAGGGCGCGAACGACTCCGCTTCCGGGGTGGCCGCCTTGCTCGAAATTGCGCGTGCCTATTCCAACGCGGTTCCCGCTTTCGAACTCTGGCTCGCGTTCTTCGACGGCGAGGAGTGCCGCGTCGAATATGGTCCCCACGACGGACTCCACGGCAGCCGGCGTCTCGCTCGCAGGGCGGTGGAGGAGGGGTGGGCCCCGGATGTCCGCGCGGTCGTCGTTCTCGACATGATCGGCGACCGCGATCTGACTGTCACGGTCCCGCGGAACGGAACGCCCGCGCTCCTGACGGCCGTTTTCGAGGCCGCCCGCGCCGAGGGCGCGCGCGACCGGTTCCGTCTCGCGCCCGGCGGCATCCTCGACGACCACGTCCCGTTCCTGGAGGCCGGAATGCCGGCGGTCGACCTGATCGACTTCGAGTTCGGCAGCGCGCCCGGCCTCAACGACCATTGGCACACGGCCGCCGATACGATCGACAAGCTCTCCGCCGACAGCCTCGCCCTCGTCGTCCGCGTCGCGCTCCGCGCCGCCGGGCTCGTCCCGGCGCAGTGACCCCGCTCCACGACGCGAAATCATGAGCCACGACATTCGGCCCTCCATCAACCCTGCGTTCGCCCACGCATGGACCGGCGCATCGGGATCATGACTGTGGCCCCCGCGCGGGGTATGGATTTCCGCGGTGGGGAGGCGTAGGATGGCCGCAACCGGAGGCGTTGCATGAAGAGGATGAATGCGGCAGGGATGGCGGCACTTTGGGTCAGCTTGTGCACGGCGGTCGGAAGCGCCCAGGTGCCAGCGACGACGACGACGGACCGTCTGAACGAGGCGTGGTGGAAGACGCGCCACGAAGCCAAGTACGCGGAGGTGGTCAAGGGCGGGTACGACCTCGTTTTTCTCGGCGACTCGATCACGCAGGGGTGGGAAGGTTCCGGGAAGACCACGTGGGCGAAGTACTACGCGCATCGCAAGGCGCTGAATATCGGCTACAGCGGCGACCGGACCGAGCACGTGCTCTGGCGCCTGGAGAACGGCGAGATCGAGGGGCTTTCGCCCAAGCTCGTCGTCATCATGCTCGGGACGAACAACACGGGCCACCGCAAGGATCCGCCGGAGCAGACCGCCGCGGGCATGCGGATGATCCTCGATCTCCTGAAGGAGAAGATGCCGACCGCCAAGTTCCTCCTGCTCGCCGTCTTCCCGCGCGAGGAGAAGCCCGACGGCGCCCTGCGGCGGATCAACGACGGCGTGAATGCGATCTACAAGACGCTCGCGGACGGCGACCGGGTGACCTACATGGACATCAACGCCGGGATGCTCGATCCCGACGGAACCCTCACGCGCGAGATCATGCCCGACCTGCTCCATCCGAAGGAGAAGGGCTACGGGATCTGGGCGGCGGCGATGGAGCCGTTCATCGCGAAGACGCTCGGCGATACGCCGGTCGCGCCGTAGCCCTGCGCCGGACCGGTCAGGGCTCGTGGATCAGGACGGGCCTGGCGATGTGGACTTCGCCCTGGTAGGGGCGCCTGTGTTCGCGGTCGATCAGGAACAGCGCCTGCCATCGCGCGGGCCAGTCGATGGCGCCGTCGTTGTTCCCGCCCCAGTGCCCGACGCCTTCGCCTTCGAAACGAAGTTCCACGTACTGCCATCCGCCGGTCAGTTGGGCGCGGGCGGGCTGAAAGACCTCTCCCGACGCATCCTGAAGCCGGCACGAAACGGAAGCCGGATCGCCTCGCGAATGCACCCAGGCGCCGAGGGCCGCGGGGCGGCCTTCGACCGCGGACCGCTTGCCGTCGCGGTGAACGACGGCCAGGTACTTGGTGCCGGCCGCGATGGCCGCGGAGACGTGAAGCGCGGGTGAGGATCCCGCGGGCAGCCCGGGCGGGGACGCGGCCGCGGCCAGGGTCTGCGTGGAGGCGACGTCCCCCTTTCCGTCGGTGTTGTCATGAAGCGCGAAGTCCGATGTGGAGCCGGGGCAGCCGTCGACGGGCGTGATCCGGCGGGGCCGCGTCTGGTGGACGATGGCGTGGTCGTCCCGTTCCACCCGTAGCGCGAGGGCCGCTCCGGCGGGTGCCGCGGCGCGCAGGACCAGGGTTGTCTGTGCAGCGCCGGCGGGCAGGACCAGCCGGGCGGAGGCGATGTCCGCGCCGTTGGCTGCGAGGGCAATCCGGCCGCGGAAGGGCGCTCCAAAGGTCTTGTTCACGGTGATGTGCTGCCCGCGGTCCGCGCCGGGCACGTGCGCCATGGTGGCGATGCGGCCATCGGCCCAGTCGTGGCGGAAGACGGCGGACACAAGCGATGCAGCGGCGCCCGGGGGCGGCAGGAGGTAGACGGGATTGCGCGACAGCCGGACGGTGAGTCCGTCGCCGTCCGGCGCGAGATCGGGCAGGGCGCTGCCGGTGTGGGCGACCCCTCGCACCGGGACCTTCAGACCGGGGAGCCGGATGTCCGGCGTTGCCGTGCCGGTGGTCCACGCGGCGAGGCGGATGTCCGGGCCGCGGCGGAAGAGGAGGACCCAGTCCTCCGGGCTCGACATGGCGACCGCGGCCCCGGCGCGCGGCGGCGAAATGCGGCGTACGAAGCGAAATCCGTCGAGCGTGTGGTTCAGCGTCGAAGCGGCAAGGTAGGCGGGCTTGGGATCGTAGACCGGAGATCGTCCCTCGTGGTACGCGTTCGAGACCGTGCCGAAGTTGTGCTCCGCCTCCTTCGGGTCCTTCCCGTCATCATGCCAGTCGTACCAGATGGACAGCGGGATATCGCACGCGGCATTAACCAGCCACTGACGGGCGAGCATGGCGCCCTGCGACGCGGCGTCGAATCCGCGCCAGGCGGACGAGAAGCCCCATTCGCCCGACAGGATCGGGATGACCTTGCCTTTCGGGGCATGCTTCGCGATCAGGTCCCGCAACTGGCCGTACTCCGCGACGACGGTCTCCGGGCCGCTCAGATGGCGGTAGGGGTGGACGGTCACCGCGCTCCAGTCCTCCAGGAGCCCGCCCTGAAGGCACGCCTCGAGGAACGGAAGGTCGATGCGCGACACGCCGGGTCCGACGAACGCCTCCCCCGGCGTCGCCTCCCGAAGGGCGCGGCCGACGGTTTGTGCGAGGGCGATATAGTCGGCGACATTGGCCTTCGGCTTCCAGAACGGGTCGATGTTGGGCTCGTTCCACATTTCCCAGAGGATGCCGCGACCCTTGAAATGCGTTGCGGCGGCGACGGCCCATTTTGCGAAGGCGGCACGGCCGGCTTCGCTCGACGGGGCCAGCCCCCCGTCGTAGAGCCGGTTGGCGTAGTCGAGGATGAACAGCGCGCGGATGCCCTGCCGGTCCAGCGTGGCCATGAGCCTCTCGTAGGCCGAGAAATCGTACACGCCCGGCTGGCGCTCCGTGGCGCCCCACGTGAAGTCCATGCGGACCCATTTCGCGCCCGAGGCGGCGATCATCTCCATTTCGCCCGGCTTCGGGTCCGTGAAGTGGATGTTGTAGCCGTGGGTCTGCGGAATGGCCGGACCGGCCGGCGCGGCGGGCCCCGCCGGAGACGGGGAATCCGGCGCCAGCGGCGTGCAGGCCGCCAGGCCCGCCGATGCAACGACTGCGAACCGCGCGAGGATCTCTCTCATGCCGGGTCTCCAAGGTTGAGGGTAGGAGATACCGAAACCTCCTCTGCGTCAACGCCGCGTCATTTGCAGCGGGGGGCGGGGGGCCGTATGGTGATGCGAGCTTCTGCGCGGTTTTGCGCGGTGGCGGGAGAGTGACATGAGGGTCGTGATTGTCGGCGGTGTGGCGGGCGGGGCGTCGGTGGCCGCGAGGCTGCGGCGGCTCGACGAGCAGGCGCAGGTCGTGGTGATCGAGCGGACGAAGTACGTGTCGTTCGCCAACTGCGGGCTGCCATACCACATCGGCGGGGCGATCAAGGACCGAAGCCTGCTCCTGCTGCAGTCCCCGGAGAGTCTCAAGGCGTCGCTGAACATCGACGTTCGTGTCGGCCACGAGGTGCTGTCGATCGACCGCAAGCTCAAATCCGTGCGGGTCCGCGAACTCGACGGCGGCCGGGAATACGCCGAGCCGTACGACGTTCTCGTGCTTGCGCCCGGCGCGACCCCGTTGCGGCCGGACCTGCCGGGCATCGACGATCCGCGCGTGCTCGTGTTGCGGAACGTCGAGGACATGGACGCCATCAAGCGCAGGGTCGACGAGCGCGCCCGGGGCGCCATCGTGATCGGCGGAGGCTATATCGGTGTCGAGATGGCCGAGAGCCTCCGTCAGCGCGGGCTCGATGTG
>CAYXFW010000114.1:406-7757 GCA_964464305.1 uncultured Verrucomicrobiota bacterium | reverse complement strand
GTTGCACGTGGACGGTGCTGACACACGCGACGGCTGAGAAGGAACGCGAGAAACTCGACGCAGCCGAGCAAGCCCGGTTTGACGAGAGGATCAAGAATAACCCGACATTGAGATGAGCGGCAACACGACCCGGGGTCGCTTCAGCCTCAACGCTAACGTTCGGCCAGGTGACGTATGCTAGAAAAGAAACATGAGCCTTTGCTGCCCACCCGGCTGTTTGCTCGGCGGTTCCTCGCTTTTGCCGGAGTCGCCAGCCTGCTCATCGTCTTCGCCTTGGGCGTTGGGGTCGTTGGCTATCACTGGATCGCCGGCTTCCGTCCGATTGATGCATTGCTGAACGCCTCCATGATTCTCGCGGGCATGGGACCGGTCGGCGAATTGCACGGCGGGGCTGCCAAACTCTTTGCCTCGGCTTATGCTCTCTTCAGCGGCCTTGTCTTCATCACAGTGGCGGGACTGCTCTTCACACCTCTTATTCACAGAATTCTCCACCTGTTCCATGTCGATGAATCAGACAAATGACAAGCCGAATCAGGCCGCCCCGACTGACCCGTGAGGGCCAACCGGGGCGACCAAACCATCCGCCTTCGCTCTGCTGGCGGAACTTCGGGACTGATCGCCGCCCATGTCGTCGAGATCATCGGCCCCATTCGTCAGGAGTTTCTGTCCGGGGTTCGGGACCCGGTACAGGTCGAGCGTCTGGAGGCACACCTCGCCGTTTTCGTGGACCTGCCGTTGGTCGCGGAGGACTACGTGACAGGGGCCTAACGCATCATTGCGCGGCGGGGCGGCGGGTGCTACGGTCTCGCCCCATGTGCCTCGGCATACCCATGAAGATCGTCGCCATCGACCCGGCCGGGATGGGAACGGTGGAGTTGGACGGCGTCCGCCACGCCGTCGACCTGTCCCTCATCGAGGGTCCGCAGACGGGCGACCACGTGATCGTCCATGCCGGCTTCGCCATCGAGCGGCTCGACCCCGCCGAGGCCGATGCCCGCATCGAACTTTTCGAATCCCTCGCCGCGAGCCGGGAGCGAAGAGACGGATGAAGGACGAGGGATGAGGGATGAAACCTGAAAGAGGACGAAATCCGACGGCCAACCGTGAGCCGTGAACCTCGAACCGTGAACTTTGAACCGTGAACCGTGAACATTGGCGGTTCCGAACCGTGGGTTTGCCGTGAAGTACATCGACGCCTTCCGCGATCCGTCCGCCGCCGCCGCCCTGGCGGACCGCATCCGCGTCGCCGCGGGGCCGCTGGCGGACCGCGGGCGGCCCGTGCAGATCATGGAGGTCTGCGGCAGCCATACGATGGCGATCGGCCGCTACGGCATCCGCGGACTCCTGCCGGCGCACCTGCGGCTGATCAGCGGACCGGGCTGTCCGGTTTGCGTGACCGACTCCGGCTACATCGATGCCGCGCTCGAACTCGCCGCGCGCGGCGTGGAAATCTGCACCTTCGGCGACCTGATCAACGTGCCGGGCTCGGATACTTCACTCGCGGCGGCCCGCAGCCGCGGCGCCACGGTGACGGTGTGCTATTCGCCGCTGGAGGCCGTCGAACGCGCCCGCCTGGATCCGTCGCGCGAGGTCGTCTTTCTCGCCGTCGGCTTCGAGACCACCGTGGCGCCCGTGGTCAGCCTCGTCGACCGCGCGGCCGCGGAGAACCTCGGGAACCTGTCGCTGCTGACCGCCTTCAAGCTGGTGCCGCCCGCGCTCGAGGCCCTGGCCTCGGCGCCGGACCTGGCGATCGACGCGTTCCTCTGTCCCGCCCATGTGAGTGCCATCATCGGCGCCGACGCGTACCGTCCCTTTGCAGAGCGCCATCACCGACCATGCGTCGTCGCCGGGTTCGAACCGCTCGACATCCTCTACGGTGTCGAGGGCATCCTTCGCCAGCTCGCGGCCGGCGAGGCGCGCGTGGAGAACCAGTACAGCCGCGTCGTCACGGCGGGCGGCAACCGCCGCGCGCAGGCGCTGATCGAGCGGCTGCTCCGGCCGGTCGACGCCATCTGGCGCGGACTTGGCCCCGTGCCGGCCAGCGGGCTCGGCCTGCGGCCGGCATTCGCAGCCTACGACGCCGAAGTCCGCCACGGCCTGCGCGTCGGCCCCGGGCGCGACGCGCCGGGCTGCCGTTGCGGCGACGTGATCTGCGGACGCCTCACGCCGCCCGAGTGCCCGCTCTTCGGGCACCGCTGCACGCCCTCCGCGCCGGTCGGCCCGTGCATGGTCAGTTCCGAAGGCAGTTGCGCCGCGTGGTATAAATACGGACGGATCGCCTCGGAGTGACGCATGACGACGAAGCCGGACCATATCCTTCTCGCACACGGCGGCGGCGGACGCCTCACCGCCGCGTTGATCGCCGATGAAATCGTGCCGCGCTTCGGCGCCGGACCGCTCGCCGCCCTGCCCGATGCCGCCCGCCTGCCGGGCATGGTGGACGGCATCGTCTTCACGACCGACTCCTATGTCGTCCAGCCCGCGGTTTTCCCCGGCGGCGACATCGGCGCGCTGGCTGTCCACGGCACCGTCAACGACCTCGCCGTCAGCGGCGCGACGCCGCGGTGGATCTCGCTGGCGATGATCCTCGAAGAGGGCCTTCCGCTCGCAACGCTGCGGCGCGTGCTCGACTCCATCAAGGCCGCGGCGGACGCCTGCGGAGTCGCGGTCGTCACCGGCGACACCAAGGTCGTCCCGCATGGCCAGTGCGACGGCCTCTACATCAACACCGCCGGCCTCGGCGAGCCGATCCCGGGCTACCGGCTCTCGACCGGCGACATCCGCCCGGGCGACGTCGTCCTTTCCAGCGGCACGCTCGGCGACCACGGCATGGCCGTTCTTTGCGCCCGCGAGCGGCTCCACGTCGAGCACGGCCCGGTCAGCGACACCGGCCCCGTCCACCGCCTCGTGCAAGCCGCCGCGCCGCTCGCCGGCGGAATCCGGTTCATGCGCGACCCGACCCGCGGCGGCGCCGCTGCGGTGCTGAACGAGATTGCGGACGGCAAGCCATGGGGCATCGCCCTGCGGGAGGACTCCCTTCCCTTCGCCCCCGCCGCGCGGTCGATCGCGGAGACGCTCGGGATCGACCTTCTGCACGTCCCCTCCGAAGGCCGCATGCTCGCCGTCTGCGCCCCCGGCGACGCCGCGGCGGTCCTGTCCGCCTGGCGCTCGCTCCCCGAGGGCGCAGGAGCCGTGCAGATCGGCGTCGTCACCGCGAAGCCGGCCGGTGCCGTCGTCCTCGAAACCCTCATCGGCGGCCGCCGCCTCGTCGACATGCCGCTGGGCGAACTCCTCCCCCGAATCTGCTGACCCCAGAACTTGGAACTTGAAACTTGGAACTTGAAACTCCTGGCTCCTGACGCCTGCCTCCCCTCCCCATGCACGAACTTTCCCTGGCCCAATCGCTTGTCGAGGACATCGTGGCCGCGGCGCGGCGCGAGGGCGCGGACCGGATCGTCCGCGTCAATATGGCGGTCGGCGCGATGTCGGGCGTCGATGCCGATGCCTTCGAATTCGCTTTCCCCGTCGCGGCGGAGGGTTCGCTCGCCGCGGGGGCGGAGTTGAAGATCCGCGAGATCGCGCTCTCCGTCCGCTGCCGCGACTGCGGCGCCGTGACGTCGCCCGACCCCCTGCTCTGCCGCTGCGAGACCTGCGGATCGGCGTCGGTCGAGATCGAGGCGGGCCGGGAGCTCAAGGTCGAGACGCTGGAAATCCATGTCCCCGTCGGGTAATCTGGCCTGTTTCCGGAGGATCCCGATCATGTGCAAGGACTGCGGCTGCGAATCCGCCAATGCGAAGGCCACGGGGCACGCGCACCCCCATGCGCACCCGCACGACCCCGGCCACGGGCATTCCCACGCGCACAGCCATGGCGGCGACGCCCCGCACCCGCATGAGCATCCGCACGATCACGGTCACGCCCACCCCCACGACCACGGCGGGCCGGACGGGCACGGGCACACGCACGAAACGGACGACGGGATCCGGCGGATCGAAATGGAGCGCAGTCTGCTGGCGCGGAACGACGAGATCGCGGCCCGCAACCGCGCGTGGCTGACGCAGCGCGGCATCGTGACGCTCAACCTGATCTCGTCGCCCGGCTCCGGCAAGACGATGCTCCTCGAGCGGACGCTCGACCGCCTGCGCGGGCGCCTTGCCTGCGCGGTGGTCACCGGCGATCTCCAGACCGACAACGACGCGCGCCGCCTGGCCGATCGCGGTGCGCCAGTGCGCCAGATCGAGACGCGCAGCTCGTGCCACCTCAACGCCGGACATCTGCGCGACGTCCTCCCCGAGGTCGCCCCGCCAGGCACGCGGCTCCTCTTCATCGAGAACGTCGGCAACCTGGTCTGCCCCGCGGCCTTCGACCTCGGCGAGCACTTCAAGGTCGCGCTGCTCTCCGTCACCGAGGGCGAGGACAAGCCGCTGAAGTACCCCACCCTCTTCTCCGCCGCCCAGGTGGCGATTCTCACCAAGACCGACCTGATCCCGGCCCTCGACTGGAACCTCGCCGAATGCCGCAAGGCCCTGCAGGCCGTCCACCCCGGCATGTTCGTGTTCGAGCTGAGCGCCAAGACCGGCGACGGCATGGACGGTTGGATCGAGTACCTCGTCCGGCTGGCGGGATAGGCGGAGGGCGAAGGTGGAAGGTGGAGGGGAATATGGGCGCACTGAATTCCTTCCGAGATCTGCGTGTCTACCAGGAAATGAAGCGACTTCATCTGGAGAGGATCACCGAACAAGTCGCTCTGGAGTCCCCCCCGCCCTCCACCCTCCACCCTCCACCCTCCACCGCCTTGTGACACGTCTCTCCGGCATCCTTCTTCATCCCACCTCTCTCCCCGGTCCGCATGGGATCGGGGACATCGGGCCGGCGGCGCGGGAGTTTGCGTCGACGCTCGAATCGATGGGCCAGTCGCTGTGGCAGATGCTGCCGCTGGGGCCGACGGGCTACGGCGACTCGCCGTACCAGTCGCCCGGCTCGTTCGCGGGAAACCCTCTGCTGATTTCGCCGGACGACCTCGTTTCGGACGGCCTGCTCGATCCCTCCGGGGCCGCTGGCGCGCCTGGGGGCGGCGGGGAACGGGTCGACTTCGGCGCTCTGATTCCGTGGAAGACGGCGCTGCTCGACCGCGTCGCCGCCGATTGGCCCCGCCGGGCGCGCCCCGCCCTGCGGCGCTCGTTCGAGGCATTCCGCGCCGCCGAGGCCGGCTGGCTCGAGGAGTTCGCGCTCTTCATCGCGCTGAAGCGGGAGAACGGGGGGCGTGCCTGGATCGAATGGCCCGCGCCCCTCGCCCGCCGCGAGGCCGCGGCCTTGAAGACAGCCCGCCGCCGTCTGGCGGTCTCCATCGAGTCGGCACGTCTCCAGCAGTTTCTCTTCGCGCACCAATGGCGGCGCCTGCGGCGCGAGGCGCACCACCGAGGGCTGAAGCTGGTCGGAGACGCCCCGATCTTCGTCGCGCACGACAGCGTCGACGTCTGGGCGAACCGGCATCTCTTCGCACTCGACGGCGACGGCAACCCGACGGCCGTCGCCGGCGTACCGCCCGATTACTTCAGCGCGACTGGGCAGCTTTGGGGCAATCCGCTGTATCGATGGGACGTCCATGCGGCCGAAGGCTACGCCTGGTGGATCGCGCGGCTGCGGCGCGTGCTGTCGATGGTGGATCTCGTCCGCCTCGACCACTTTCGCGGCTTCGAGGCCTACTGGGAGGTCCCGGCGGGCGAGCCGACCGCCGTCCACGGCCGCTGGGTCCCCGGTCCGCGCGACCGCTTCCTCCGAGCCCTGCGCGCCGGGCTCGGCGGCCTGCCGATCCTCGCCGAGGATCTCGGCCTCATCACCGCGGAGGTCCACGCGCTGCGGAAGCGCTTCCGCCTGCCGGGCATGCTCGTGCTCCAGTTCACGGTCGAGGGTCTCCTCGAAACGCCTCCGCTCGTGCCGGAGGCGGCCGCGCCCAACACCGTGATGTACACCGGCACGCACGACAACGACACGGCGGCCGGCTGGTTCCACGCCGCGCCCGGCGAGGGCAGCACGCAGGACGCCGACCGCCACCGCCGGGTGCGCGAGGCGTTCCTGGCGCATACCGGCGGGGACGGACACGCCGTGCATTGGGACATGCTCGGCCTCGCGTGGCGCTCGCCCGCGCGCATGGCGGTCGCCCCGTTGCAGGACGTGCTCGGCCTGGGCGGGGAAGCCCGCATGAACCTCCCCGGCCGTCCCTGGGGCAATTGGCAGTGGCGCATGCGCCCGGATGCCGTGACGCCGCCGATGGCCGCCCGTCTGCGCCACCTGACCGTGACCCACGGCCGGGCGCCTACCCCCTCTCGACGCTTGCCAAGGGGGCCGGGTTTGGCGACACTGGCAACGCCGCGGGGGTGAATCCCGGGGCGGATACGGCGATGAACAACGATATCTACATCCGGCGCGGGCCGAGGCCGCAGGGCCAGCCGCGCGGGCTCGGCCCGGGCCTGGTGGCCTTGCTGGTCATCGCCCTTGTGGCCCTCGCCGTCGTCGTGGGAATGCGATGGATGCGAGGACGCGAGGCTGCCGCGCCCCAGGACAACGTCCCCGTGACGGCGGTCGGAGTCCCCGCCGCCCCCACGCCGGCGAGGCCCGCCCCCGCTCCCATGCCCCCCGCGTCCACCCCGGCCGCTGCTGTCCGTCCTTCGGCCACCGCCCCGGCGCCCGGCCCGTCCGCCTCGGGTCTCGATCCGGCCGTACCGGCGCTGAACGAGGCGAGCGCGCTCCGTGAGGCCGGGCAGGTCCCGGCCGCCCGGGACAAGGCGCTCGGGGCGCTCGCCGCGGCGCGCACCCCGGCGGTGAAGCGGCAGATCGAGGACCTCCTCGGCAGCATCCACACCGCGCTGGTCTTCACGCCCGCGCCGATGGCCGAGAAGGTGGACTACACCATCCAGCCGGGCGACCGGCTGGCGGGGATCGCCAAGCAGCACGGCACGACGGTCGAGCTTCTGGCAAAGGGCAACGGAATCCGGAGTTCGGTGATCCGCCCCGGCGACCGGCTGCGCATCCTGACCGGGAAGTTCTCGATCCTCATCGACAAGTCGGAGAACGACCTCGTCCTTTCGTTGTCCGACCGTTTCTTCAAGCGCTATCGCGTCGGGACCGGCAAGTTCGAGAAGACGCCGGCCGGCCGGTTCCGGATCACCGACCGGATCGCCCAGCCGACCTGGTGGCGTTCGGACGGCAAGGCCGTTCCGTACGGCGACAAGGAGAATGTCCTCGGCACGCATTGGCTGTCCCTCGACCTTCCCGGCTACGGCATCCACGGCACGTGGGAACCCGACACCGTCGGCAAGCAGGAAAGCGCCGGATGCATCCGGCTGGTGA
>CAYXFW010000114.1:0-396 GCA_964464305.1 uncultured Verrucomicrobiota bacterium | reverse complement strand
CGGTGGGCACGCCGGTTGTGATTCAGGATTGATTTCCAGGAGGTTCCCCCGTGGCTCCCTACATGCTGTCCTTTGAGAAGCCGGTCGCCGAACTCGAGGAGAAACTCCGCGAGTTGCGGAAGTTCAGCGAGGGCCACGACATCGACGTCTCCACCGAGATCCACAAGATCGAGGAGAAGATCCGCGCCACGCGGCGGAAGATCTACGAGGACCTGACCCCGTGGCAGCAGGTGCAGATCGCCCGGCATCCGTTGCGGCCGTACACCCGCGACTACATCGCGGCGGCGATGAAGGACTTCGTCGAACTCCACGGCGACCGCGTTCATGCGGACGACCAGGCGGTCGTCGGCGGCTTCGCGACGATCGGCCCCCACCGCGTGATGGTCATCGGAACGC
>CAYXFW010000113.1:5502-7763 GCA_964464305.1 uncultured Verrucomicrobiota bacterium | reverse complement strand
TCAACATCGAACGATCCGCGGTGCTCCTGGATGATGCCGTAGGCGATCGCGAGGCCGAGGCCCGACCCTTCCTGCTTGGTGCTGAAGAAGGGGTCGAAGACGCGGGCGAGGTTCTCGGGGCGGATGCCGTGGCCGGTGTCGCAGACGGAGACGCGGAGGCGGCGCACGCGCACGGGGGTCCCCCAAAGGTCCCGATCCCCCGTCTCCACCTGCGCAACGTGCGTCTCCACCCGCAGCCGCCCTCCGGACGACATGGCATCCACGGCGTTAAAGTACAGGTTGATGAACACCTGCTCAAGCAGGCTCGCATCGCCCTCGATCAGGTCCGTCGGGGCCTCGAAGGAGGTTTCGAGCGCAATCCCCTTCGCCTTGAGCCGGGGATCGACCAGCTGCAGCGTGTGGACGAGCACGGCGTGGAGCTGCATCGGCTGCAGGGAGGCCTGCGCCGGGCGGGCGAAATTGAGGAGCCGGTTGACGACCGTGTCGATGCGGCTCACCTCGCTCTCGATCAGGGGACAGAACGTCGCGCGTACCTCGGGGTCGTCGAACGCGCGCGGCAGGACCTGGACGAAGGTCTTGATCGAAACGAGCGGGTTCTTGATTTCGTGGGCCATGCCGGCGGCAAGCGTGCCGACGCTCGCGAGGCGGTCGGCCCGGCGCATGCTGTCCTGCATGCGGCGCAGCGTCGTCACGTCGTTGAGCACCAGCAGCGCGCCCAGCCGGCGGCCTTCGAGGCCCGTGAACACGGAGCTGCTCAGACGCAGGTGGGCGACCTCGCCGTCGGAAAGGACCACATCCGTCTCCCGCACCCCGCGCCCCGCCGTCAGCGCCTGCTCCAGGGGCTCCGCCAACCCCGGCGGCAGCGCGTCCGTTCCGCGGCCGATCATCTCGCCCGCCACGACGCCCAGGACCCTCGCCGCCTCGCGGTTCAGCAGCGTGATCCGCCGCTCCGCATCGCACGCAATCACCCCGCTCGAGAGATTCTCGAGGAGGATCTCCCGGTGAATCTTCTCGTTCTGCAGCGCCGTGAAAAGCAGGGCATTGTCCAGGGCAACCGCAAACTGATCGCACATCAAGCGCAGCGTGTCCTGTTCCGTCTGATCGTACATCCTGCCGGATCGCTTGGGTCCAAAGCCAATCAGTCCGCGCACCTCCCGCTTCGTGAACAGTCCCACCACCACGGGAAGCGACATCTCCCGCATGCGTTCCAACGCGGCGGCAAGCACCGGCGTGGACACCCTGCGTTCGATCACATGGTCGACGAGGGGCTGCCCTTCCACGGTCAATGCGACGACGATGGGATCCTGACGGTCGACGCGCTCCGGCGCCTTGCTGTCGTCTGCCGCGGGCCTATGTCGGACAAACGTGCCGTCCTCCCGGATCCAGATCGCAACCGAATCGGCGTCCGTCAACTCCTGCAGGAGGGCGGCAAACCGGGGCAGAAGGTCGTCGAACGTCGAAATACCCTCCAGCAGGCGGGCCGTCCGCTGGAGTGCCGCGGGGGCGCTGTACGTCAACGGACTGCGAATCACGAGGCTGGCGATGCGTTCGATGCGTCCTTGGAGCGGCACCATGGCAAGCACGACGAGCACGGCGGACACTGTGGCCAGGCTGAGCGGCGCCTCGATCCCATAAACGGTCAGAATCCAGAGCCCTCCCTGCTGGATCACGAGGAAGAGGAGGGCCACGACGACCGTGAACAAGGCATAGGAGATGAACCGCCGCAGAACCGTCGTCACGTCAAGGATCCGGTGTCGTGCAATGCCGTACGCGACGATCAGGTCCAGCAGCACGATGCCCAGGGGTCCGAACTGGCTCGACCGGTTGCTCCCGCTCAGGAGCGGCACGAGCAGGGACGCGACGGCTCCCACCGCAAAACTGGCGCCGAACCCGAGCAACACATACTGCAGTTCCGACCGCTCGACCCCGCGCGAACGAACGAATTCGTTACGAAACCCGATGGCCGCCACGATGCACGCGGTGATGAAATAGACGATGTAAACCGGGAAACCGGGCCCGTAGATGGCTTCGGGAATGACGGCCCCCCCCGCCTCCGGCACAGCCAGCCGGACCCCACGGAGAAAGATCGGCGAGGCACACAGAAGGGCCACCCCGACTCCGACCGCAAGATAGGCCGCGGTGGAACGGTATAGCGAAAGAAAGCTCTGGGCCCGTCGTGTGATCGAAAGGCGCATGAGCGTGAAACTCGCCGGGAAGAACGCAGTCACGATCGATGCCATGCGGATCCAGAAACCTGCGGC
>CAYXFW010000113.1:0-5492 GCA_964464305.1 uncultured Verrucomicrobiota bacterium | reverse complement strand
ATCCGCCGTGAAGGACACCACGACCATCTGCACGCTGGCCGCCCACAACGACAGGTGGATCGAAAGGATCAGAAACTGGCGGTTGGGCAACCGGCCCGGATTCGTGAAGTAGACCAGACCGCCGATGATCACGCTGATGACGCAGCTGAACGCCAGGGCGTAAGAAACGAGGGTCATGTCCCCTCCCAGCGACGCACCACCAGCGTGCTGTTACTGCCTCCGAACCCGTGGTTGTTGATCAGGGCCACCCGGGGTCGCGAGCGCCGGGGAGATCCCGCCACACAATCCAGATCGCACCGCGGATCGGGCACCCGGTAGTTTGCGATCGGAGGCACGACACCCTCCGAGAGGCTGAGGACACACGCCGCCAACTGGCACCCTCCGGCCGCTGCCAACGGATTGCCGATGGCGCCCTTGATGGAAGTCAACGCGACTCGGTACGCGTGCGAGCCGAGACACCTCTTCACCATGTCGACTTCGACCGCGTCCAGCACCGGGTCGCTCGGGCCATGGCCGCAGACCAAGTCCACGTCCGAGGGCAGCATCCCCGCATTCATCAGGGCAAGCCGCATGCTCCACTCCATGCCACCCCCGGGAAGTCCCGTGTCGGAGTCCGTGGCTGCCCCATAACTGACGATTTCCGCAAGGATCCGTGCGCCCCGCGCCATGGCATGGGTGTGGTTCTCAAGGACGACGACCGATGCGCCCTCCGCGACAATCCCTCCGTCCCGTCTCAGATCATACGGACGGCTGGCCTCCTCCGGATGCTCATTGTTGCACGACACGGCACCGGCGGCGCAGAACGTCGCAACCGTCAGCATCGTGATGGGTGCGTCGGCCCCGCCGGCCAGCGCGACGTCGGCATGGCCGTCCTGGATCTGATCCATGGCGTGGCCGATCGCATCGAGGCCGGCCGGGCAGCCGGTCGAAAACGTGATGGCGTTCGCGTTCAACCCCAAGGCTCGCACGATGGCTCCGGCGGCGGCCTGGGGAAGCGACGAGATGGCGGTCATCGGGCTTGCCGAGCGCCCCCCGCGTTGCGCGATCCGCAATACCTGTTTCTCGATGATACCGGTGTCGCTGGTGCTGACCCCGAGGTACACGGGGATCCGTTCGCGTCCGGAGAGGTTCCCGTTCGTGAGCCCGGCACGCCTCAGGGCCTCCGCCGCGGCGACCGCAGCCAGTTGTGACGTACGCCCCCACCGACAGGGTTTGAATTCCGGTCCGATGTGGGCACAGGCATCGAAGTCCGGCACTTCGCCCGCGATCCGGCAGGCAAGATCGCTCGCATCGAAGAGCGAAATGGGACGCACTCCGCTTCGACCCGCGAGCAACGCGCTCCAGAACGTATCCAGGCCGACGCCCGTGGCTGCGAGCACACCGACCCCGGTGATCACCACCCTGTTCTGTCGCGTCATTCGTTCCGCCCGGAAAGCGCCCCCGCGGGATTCCGCTCCAATTTGTCTTTACAGAACCCCGAGTACTGCCGTTAATGTTCCCCGAGAAACATGAGCCGGTCGAACCGCGGTCGCGGACCGGTGCGACGGGCACTCCGGTATATAAAGACGCGAGTTGGGTCCGGAGACAAGCCTTTTGGTGGTCGAATGTTCGGTGGGCGCAGAAAAAGCGGTGAAACGTGAAAGGAAATCCGACATGAAGACGACGATCCGTTCCGGGATGCAGCTCGCGGCGCCGGCGCTTGCGCTGGCCCTGTCCGTGTCCTCCGCCGTCGCCGACGGGTTCCGCAACCCGCCGCCGGGCGCCGCCGGCCTGGGCCGGGGCAACGCGTTCGCGGCCCAGGTGGACGATGCCTCGGCCGTCAGCTACAACCCGGCCAACCTCGGGTTCCTCACGGCCCCAGAGGCCGAGGTCGCCCTCTCGCTGGTGAGCAGCGAAACGAAGTTCCGCGCTGCCGCCGGGTTTGCGGCCGACTCGGACAACGCCTGGCAGGTGCTCCCGAACGTCTTTGTCGCATGGCCCCTGGCCGAGAAGGTCGTCGGCGGACTCGGCCTGACGACGCCGTTCGGACAGTCGGTCGAATGGGACAAGGACAGCGGCGTCGCCCGGATCTCCCCGTACTTCGCCCGGATGTCCCTGCTCAACGTCAACCCGTCGGCGGGCTGGCGCATCAACGACCGCGTCAGCGTCGGCGCCGGCCTCGACGTCTTCGTCTCGACCCTCGAGTTCCGCCAGGTCGTCCCGTGGGGCGCCCTTCCCGGCTTCCCTCCCGGCCTCCCCCCCGGCGAGGCGCGCGTCGACACCTCGGGCGTCGGCCTGGGCGCCAACGCAGGCCTCACGATCAAGCTGGCCGATGCCCACCGCCTCGCGCTGACCTACCGCAGCCCCGTGACGGTCGAGTACGATGGCGACTTCGACCTTCGCGGCGCCCCGCCGGCCCCGGGCCTCGGCGGCAGCGACTTCGAGACCGAGATGGACTTCCCGGGCATCGCGACGATCGCCTACGGTGTCGAACTCACCGATACGCTCCGCATCGAAGCCGACGTCGAATGGCTCGGCTGGTCCGCCATGGAATCCCTGCCGATCGACGCCGGCGCCAACCAGTCCCTCGCCGATCCCACCGGCCTCGGCGCCGTCCCCTACGACTGGGAGGACACCTGGACCTTCAACCTCGGCGCCGACTGGGCCTTCGCCCCGGGCTGGATCGCCCGCGCCGGCTACAGCTACGTCCCGACGCCCGTGCCGGACGGCACCTTCTCGCCCACGCTCCCGGACGAGGACCGGCACGTCATCGCCCTCGGCGCCGGCTACCGCTGGGGCCGCCACGCCGTCGACCTCGTGTGGACGCTCAGCCTCGTCGACGACCGCACCATCGCCGGCAACCAGAACCCCGCCTTCGACGGCGTCTACGAGATCGATCCGCAGCTCGTCGCCCTGAGCTACCGTTTCCAGTTCAATTGATCCATGAGCGCCGCCCCCCGCCGCCGCGTGCTGGTGATCGATGACGAGAAGGGTCCGCGGGAAAGCCTGCGGATCCTTCTCAAGAACGACTACGACGTTGTCCTCGCCGACTCCGTCGCCGCCGGCATTGCCGCCCTGAAGGCCACACCGCCGGACGTCATCATCAGCGACATCAAGATGCCCGTCATGACTGGCATCGAGGGGCTTCGCCTCATCCGCGAGGTCGACCGCGACACGGCCGTCGTCATGCTCACCGGCTACGGGGACCTGACGACGGCCCGCGAGGCCATCCGGCTCGGCGCGAACGACTACCTCTGCAAGCCGTTCGAAATGGACGACATGCTCCGGCTCGTCCGCGAGAACATCGCGCGCACCGACGAGAATCGCCGCAAGAACGGCGCCCTCGGGGAACTCGAACGGCTGAATCACGAACTCCAGGAGCAGCTCGCCAACTCCCGCCGGATGGCGGTGCTCGGGCTGACCTCCTCGCAAATGGTCCACGACATCAGCAACCCGCTGACGATCGTCGTCGGCTACCTGGATCTCCTCCAGATGGCGCTGGAACGCACCGGAACCGAAACCATGCCGGCCGAGGCGCGGCAGTACCTCGGCTCGATCGAGGGCAACCTGCGCCATTGCACCGAAGTCCTGCAAACCTGGCGCTCCCTCGGCAACAAGGCCGCGCTCCGGCTCAACACGTTGCGCGCCGCGGACCTCGTCGGCGATGTCGTCCACGACCTTAAAGGCGCGCCGGCGTCGGCGGCGCGCCTGAGCCTCGACGTCACGCCGGAGGGAGCGATCGTCACCATCGCGGCCGACCGCACCCACCTGCGGCGGGCGCTCCAGAACGTGATCCACAACGCGCTCCAGGCCGTCGATCCGACGACCGGCCGCGTGTCGGTCCGCTGCGGCCGCGAGAACGGCATGGCGCGGATCGACGTCGTGGACAACGGATGCGGAATCCCCCCGGAGAACATCCAGCGCGTCTTCGAACCCTTCTTCACCACCAAGAAGGAGGGCAAGGGTACCGGGCTCGGCCTGTTCATCACGAAACAGGTCGTCGAGGACCACGAGGGACGCGTCGAGATCACGAGCCGCTCCGGCGAAGGAACGCGCGTCTCCATCCTGCTGCCGGCGGTGGCATGAACGCCGGCGGCGCCGCCATCGCCGCGTGGCGCGAGGCCCTCGGTCCGGAGGCGGTGCGCGACGACGACGCCTCCCTCGCGGCGGTGCGGCGCAACGTCGGTGCGCTGGACCGGCGCATTCCGTGCATCCTTCTGCCCCGCTCGGTGGACGGCGTCCGCGCGGTCGTCCGCATCGCCCGCGCCCACCACGCCCCCGTTCATCCCATCAGCCGCGGCTGCAACTGGGGCATGGGCTCCCGCCTGCCGCCGCGCGACGGCACCGCCATTCTTGACCTCTCCGGCATGGACCGCATCCGCGAGGTCAACGCCGCGGGACGATACGCCGTCGTCGAGGCGGGCGTCACCCAGGGCCAGCTCCACCGGCGTCTCGTCGACGACCGCCTTCCCCTGATTTTCAACGTCACCGGATCGGCGTCCGGCACCAGCCTCGTCGGCAATGCGCTTGACCGCGGCGTCGGCTACTTCGACTCCCGCGCCACGCTCCTCTCCGGCCTCGAGGTCGTGCTGGGCACGGGCGAACTCATCCGCACCGGCTTCGGCCATTACGAGGGCGCCCGGACGACCCATCTGTACCGCCACGGCGTCGGCCCCTGGCTCGACGGCCTGTTCGCCCAGGGCAACTTCGGCATCGTCACCTCCGCCGGCGTCGAACTGCTGCCGAAGCCGGAGCACGAGACCGCCGTCATTGCCCGCATCGCGCGCGAGGAGGATCTGCCCGCGCTGATCGATGCCTTCGCCGCCCTCCGCCGCCGCGGCATCCTCGGCGGGGTCGCCCACATCGGCAACCGCGAGCGCAGTTGGATGACCCTCGCCCCCCTGTTGATGGAACAACTCGTCGCCCTCAGGCTGTGTGCTCCGTCCGAGTCCCGCGACGCCGCGGAAGGCATGCTGAAGGACGAGGGGTTCGGCCCGTGGAGCGCCGTCGCCGGCATCTCCGGCCCCGCGCGCGTGCAGGCCCTCGCGCGCGGCGAGATCCGCCGCGCCCTGCGCGGCATCGCGCGCGTCATGTTCCTCGGCCCCGGGCTGCGCCGCACCGCGGAACGCACGCTCACCGCGCTGCGCGGCATTCCGGCCTGCGCGCGCAAACTCGCGCTCCTCCGCGCCGTCACCCCGGTGCAGGAACTCGCGCTGGGCATTCCGACCGACGATACCCTTCCGGCCGTCGGCTGGTCCGTGCCCGGCGAAACACCCTCGCGGTGCGATCCGGACCAGGGCGGCGCCGGGCTTCTCTACTGCCTCCCCATCTACCCCGCCGACGGCGCCTTCGTGCGCGAGGCGCTGGACGCCGTCCTCGCGATCTTCGCGCGCCACGGATTCGAGGCCGCCATCACCGTGAACCTGCTCGACGACCGGTCGATGGAAGGCGTCATCAGCCTCGCCTTCCGCCGCGACGACACCAACGTGGCGCGCCGTGAGCTCGAGCGGGTT
>CAYXFW010000112.1:6811-7802 GCA_964464305.1 uncultured Verrucomicrobiota bacterium | reverse complement strand
ACCGGCCTTCGCCCCCGCGAGGAGGAGGCTGCCGACGAGGCAGACGCCCGCCGCGTACATCAGGATGTAGGTTTCGCCCTGTTTCACAGCATCGCTCCGTCGCTCATGCCTTCGCGAACGATTCGAGATACTTCCGGCGGCCGCGGATGTGGACCTGCAGCACGATGAAATCGACCAGCGGCGCCATCACGTTCATGAACAGGATCGCGAGCATGGCGCCCGCCGGGTAGGCCGGGTTGAACATCCGGATCACAACGGTCAGGGCGCCGATCAGGAACCCATAAATCCACTTGCCGGCGTGGGTCGCCGCGGCAGAGACGGGGTCGGTGGCCATGAAGACGAGGCCGAAAAGGACGCCGCCCATCGCCAGGTCGTACCAGAACGGCAGCGCGAACATCGGGTTGGCCGCCGCCGCCGGGCCGTGGATCAGGTTCACGAGCGAGCCGACCACCGCCACGCCGAGCACGCCGCCCGCCATGATCCGCCACGCGCCGACGCCGGTCACGATCAGGATCAGCGCCGCGATGAGGACCGCGATCGCGGACGTCTCACCGATGCTGAAGCCCTCGAGCCCCACGACCATGCTCTTCAACGTGTGGCCCGCCTGCGCAAGATGGTCGAAGACGTTGGCGCCGGCCGGGGCGCCCTTTGCGACCGACAGAGCGGTCGCCCCGCTGAAGCCGTCGACCAGCCGGTCCGCCAGCGGCGTCGCGATCCACACCTTGTCGCCCGAAATCTGCCCGGGATAGGCGAAGTAAAGGAAGCAGCGCGCCGTCAGGGCCGGGTTCAGCACGTTGAAGCCAACGCCGCCGAAGATCTCCTTGCCGATCACCACGCCGAACGAAATGCCCGCCGCGACCTGCCACAGCGGGATCGTCGGGGGGAGCGTCAGCGGGAACAGGATGCCGGTGATCAGGAAGCCCTCGTTGATCTCGTGCTTGCGGACCGCGGCGAAGAGAACCTCCCAGAACCCGCCGACCGCGTAGGACGT
>CAYXFW010000112.1:0-6801 GCA_964464305.1 uncultured Verrucomicrobiota bacterium | reverse complement strand
CGCGCCCTCTCCCATGTGGCGCCAGAACCCAACCGCGGAGCCCGCGATCGCGTGGTTCGCCTGGAAGCCGGCGTTGTAGATGCCGAACAGGATGCAGGGGATCAGCGCGTACAGGACCGTGATCATGTACCGCTTGATGTCCATGGGGTCGCGCACGTGAGGCGCGCCGGGGGTCACGGTGTCCGGCGTGAAAAGGAACGTCTCGCCGGCCTCGTAGACCGGCCAGAGCTTGCGCAGCGGGCCGCCTTCCTCGAACTTCGGCCGGCTCTTCAGGATGGCTTTGAGAAGCGGGTGCATGTCAGATGCCCTCGGCCCGGGCCTCGGCAAGGCCCTTCCGCAAAATTCCGACGAGATCGACCTTGGACGGGCAGACGTAGGCCGCGAGGGCCAGGTCCTCCGGGTCCAGCTCGAGCAGGCCCAGCTTCACCGCCTCCTCCCAGTCCTTTGCCAGCACGGCGCGGACGAGGAAGTCGGTGAGGATTCGCATCGGCAGGTATTGGTCGTACAGCCCCGTGACGACCATCGCGCGCTCGCCGCCGATGTTCGTGTGCATTGTCCACGTCTTCCCGCGGCCGAACCAGGAGGAGAGGTAGAGTCGCGAGGCGCTGTAGGCCGAGGTGAAGGGATTTGCCCAGGACAACAGGTGGCGTTCGCGTCCCTCGGGAAGAACGGTGAGCGAAGATTCCAGCAGCGGCAGGTGACCGTCCGCCTTCACCGACTCCCCGCCGAGGGCGTCGCCGGCGATGACGCGCAGATCGCTGCCTGTCGTCCGCCCCGACAACAGCGGGGCGAGGGCACCGCCGATGCGGACCCGGTAGTGCCGCGCCGCGCCGGCCGCAACGCCGGGCCCGCCCAGCGCGATCACGCGGTGCGAGGGCATCTCGCCGGTCAGGAACAGACGGCCGACCAGGGGAACGTCCGCCGCGCGAACCGTCCACACGATGTCGCCCGGCCGGATCGGATCGAGATGGTGGATATGAATGCTCGTGTTGCCGGAAGGGTGCGGACCGGAGAAACGATGGATCTCCACACCCCGCGCGCCGGTCAGTGCGGCCGAGAGACCCGGGCGGTCGGGCAGCACGAGATGCACCTTGCCCGGCGTCAGGCGGGCCAGCACGTCGAGACCGGCCTGGAACGCCGCCTCGTCGCCGCGCACCACGGCGTCGGCGTCCGCCCGGAACGGCGCCGTCGCCATGCCATTCACGAACACCGCCTTCGGCGTCGCGGCGGGATCGGCCAGGATCGAGTAGGGGCGCTGGCGGATCAGGGCGAGCAGCCCGGTCGCCTGGAGTACGTCGAGCACCTTCGAGCGCGGCAGGGCGGCGATCTGGCTGGGCGCGAGCCGGCCGAAGGACTCGGCCTCGTCGGTTCCCGAGACCTCGACCACGATCGATTCGATCCAGCGCCGGGGGCCAAGGACGATCGATCGCACCGTACCCGCGGCCGGCGAACAGAACCGGAGCGCTTCGTTGCGTTTGTCGAGAAACAGCGCGGTTCCCCGCCGGATCCGGTCGCCCTCTTTCACGAGAAGCCGGGGCTTGACGCCGCCGAACTCCGCCGGCTTCAGGGCCACCGTGGGCGACGCCGGTCCTTCTGCCGTCTCCAGCGCCGGGGCGCCGGAGAACGGAAGATCCAGCCCTTTTCGAATCCTGACAGAAACTGATGCCATAGTTGCCGCCCGCCGAGCGAACCGAAATGGACGAGACACTATATCAAAGGTTTCGAGGAGGTCAACCCGGTCGGGCCGGGGCGGACATGCCACAATGTGGCATATGTGGCGCCCCCCGTCACAACAGGAAGGCGGGTTCCTCGCGGTTTCCCATGGTCAGCATCTGGACCCACCTGTCCCCGCCATGGCGAACCGCAGAACCGCAGAATACCCAACCGCAGAATGTCGAAGGACGGACTGCCCGTCGAGGAACCCGGCCTTGACCATCCATTCCGGGCTGAGCAGGATGGGGGGATGATGTCCTGTCGATGGATCCGTCGCGCGCTGTCCGCCGTCGGGGCCGCGTGCGTGGGGCTTGTGCCGGCCCCCGCGCCGGCCGCTGCGCCGCAGGCGCCCGCGCCCTACGCGGAGCCTGTGCCGCCCGCGGATTCCGGCCGGCTCGGGCGGGCGATCCAGCGGACGATGACGCTGCTGGCCACCAGCACGCCACAGCACCGCAACCGCGTCCGCATCCTGTTCTACGGCCAGTCGGTGACAGCCGGGCCGTGGTCCCACGCCCTTGCCGACGACGTGCGCCGACAATACCCGGACGCCGACCTGGAGATCGAGAACCGCGCCATCGGCGGGTACGAGGCGCCGGTGCTGATCAAGACGGCGGACTACGATCTCTACCCGTTCTATCCCGATCTGCTGATCTTCCACGTCTGGGGCGGCGTGAAATCGGGCGAGCAGGAGGAGATCATCCGGCGTGTGCGGCAGCGAACGACCGCGGAGATCCTGGTGTGGACGACGCATTTCCGCTTCGACCCGAAGCTCCCGCGGGAGACACCCCTCGACCACCCGGACATCGCGGCGCGCACGCAGGCGGACGAGGAGAAGTCGGCGCTGTACCGCGACCTGGCTGCGAAATACGGCCTCGAACTGGCCGAGGTTCGCGAGGCCCTGCGCGCCCACCTCCGGACCCACGGATTGTATCCGAAGGACACGCTCAACGACTCCGTCCACCCCAACGGCCTGGGGAACTTCCTCCTTCGAAAACTGATCGAGCCCTATCTCCGTTACGATCCAAATTTCCCACGGGATGCATGGCAGGGGCTGGTGACGGAGATTCCGACGACCGACCCGAGGGTGGAGCGCCGGCCCGATGGCTCGATGCGGCTGATCTTCAACGGCAACCGGGTGGACGTTCTGGCCGGCCGGCCGGGCTCCCAGGCGCCGGGAACGGCCCGCGTGCGTCTCGACGGCCGGGCGCCTTCGACCTTCCCCGAACTGACGTACCATGCGCGGCCGAACCCCGCGCCTCACGTCTGGTGGCCGGCGGTCAACCGGTTCGGAAACAAGAAACCGCTGCTCGTCGAGACATGGACGCTAACCCCCACAACGTGGGATACGGAAAAGAAGGAGTTCCGCTTTGCGCTCCGCGGATCCGTGACCGGACCCGACGGCGAGGGCGATGCGGGCCGGCGTTTCGTTTCCCATTCCGGCCGGGTGGTCATCGAACCGGGGGACTGGATGATCCAGCGGGCGCTGGAGTATTCCAAGAAGCCCATGCCGGCGGGCTATGCCGTCACGTGGGAGGCCCGGCCGCTGCATGTGGACACCTACCGCGCACCCGGCACGCCCGACGCGGGCCGGGAGTACCCGACGACCCTGGTGCAGGGTGTCCCGAACCAGACCCACGTTCTGGAACTTCTTTCCAACGGCGACGGACCGGTGCCGGTGGCGGCGTTCCGCGTCTACCGGCCACCGCTGCCTCCCCAATCCACTCCTACCCCTATGGAACGAGACCTGGAGGGCCGCGTTCCACCGCGGCCGCACGGAAGCCTCTCGAAGTAACCTGAGCGGGTTGCCACGCTCGGGGGCGGGGATTGGGGTTCCGTGAGCGGGCTTGTCGGGGGCGCGGCCTTCCCGCAAGATGCGAGCCTCACGGAGGGTGGGATATGACGAACGGTCATCTGCGGGCGATGGCTGCGGCATGCGCGGTCTGGGCGGGCGCGGCGCATGGCGCTGAATTCCATGTTGCGACCGGCGGGAGCGACGCGTGGTCGGGAACCCTCGCCGCACCGGACAAGGTGAAGTCGAACGGGCCGTTCGCAACGATCGAGCGCACCCGTGATGCGGCCCGCGCCCTGCGCGCGAGCAACGCGGCGCCCGGCCCCGTCACGATCCGCATCGGACCGGGCACCTTCGAGTTGCCGCGCACCCTGACGCTCGACGTCGCGGATTCCGGAACGCCGGCCTCGCCGCTGGTCATCCGCGGGGCAGGGCGGGGGCGGACCGTTCTCAGCGGCGGCCGGGCCGTCACCAACTTCGTCGCCCGTCCGGGCGGCGTGCTGGAAGCCGACCTCGCCGCCGCGGGCCTTCGGGGCGCGGTGTTCCGCCAGCTCGTCTTCGATGGGCGCCGCATGCCGCTGGCCCGTCATCCGAATTTCGATCCGGCCAATCCGTACGGTGGCGGCTGGGCCTACGCCGACGGCAAGCGGATCCCGATGTACCTGGACGTGCCGGACGAGAGTCGGAGGACGTTCCAGATCCAGGCGGCGGACACACGGGTGTGGGCGAGTCCGGCGGACGGCGAGGTGTGGGTCTTCCCACGCTACAACTGGTGGAACAACATTATCCGCATCGCGGCGATCGATGCGGCGACGCGGACGGTCACGCTGAAGTCGAACTGTTCCTATCCGATCCGCCCCGGCGACCGCTACTTCGTCCAGGGCATGCGCGAGGATCTCGATGCGCCGGGGGAGTGGTGGCTCGACGCGACGAACTCCATGCTGCGGTTCCTCCCGCCGGAGCCGCTTCGCGGACGGCCGGTCCACGTGCCGGTGCTCAAGACGCTCGTCGACCTCTCACCCGGCGCATCGTCGATCCGTTTCGAGGGCCTGACGTTCGAGTGTTGCGAGGGCACCGCGATTTCGATGCGGACCACGACCAACTGCGCGGTCGCCGCCAGCGTGATCCGCACCGTGGGCGACTACAACGGCAGCGGCGTCTCGATCGCGGGTGGCCTGTCCAACGGCGTCTTCGGTTGCGACATCCATCACACCGGGAGCCACGGCGTGTCGATCTCCGGCGGCGACCGGGTGACGCTGACGCCGGCGGCGAACTATGCGGAAAACTGCTACATCCACCACATCGGGAACTACCACGGCCAGGGCGTCGGCGTGATGCTGAACGGGGTCGGCAACCGCGCCGCGCACAACCTGATCCACGACGGGCCGCGGATGGCGATCATGTTTTCCGGGAACAACCTCGTCATCGAGTATAACCACATCCGCCACATGAACCTCGAGACCTCGGACACCGGCGGCACCTACACGGGCGGGCGCGACTGGATCTCGTCGCGCGGCAGCGTGCTCCGGCACAACTACATTCACGACATCCTCGGCTACGGATGGGAGAACGGCCGCTGGGTCTCGCCGTACTACGCGTGGGGCATCTACCAGGACGACAACGCCGGCGGTGTGGACATCCTCGGCAATGTGGTGGTCCGCTGCCCGCGTGCGGCGATCCACCTCCACAACGGGCGCGACACGGTCATCGCGAACAACATCCTGGTCGACTGCACGCTGTCGATGGTCGAATACAGCGGCTGGACGCCCTCGCACCGCTACTGGACGAACCACCTCGGGCAGATGGTGAAGGGCTACGAGTCCGTCGCCGGCTCGCCCGCATGGCGCGGTATGCGCCACATGGATGTGCATCCGACCAACGCCCCCCAGCCGGACGGCACGATCATGACCGGCAACGAGTTTGTGCGGAACATCGTCGCCTGGAGCGGCACGAACACCGCGCTGTTCAGCTTCCGCAACCTGCCGCTGCATGCGTACCGGTCGGATTCGAACCTCGTCTGGCACCACGGCCTTCCGATCCTGACGGGATTCCAGAGGGCCGGGGCGGTGCTTTCCACGAATCTGGCCCGCAACGGCGGTTTCGAGGCGGGGACGAACGCCCTGCCCGAGGGGTGGCGCTTCCAGATCAATCCCGCGCGCAAGGCGGTCGCCCGCGCCGAGACGGGCGTTCCCGGCGCCTCGTTCCGTGCGCTCCGGGTCGAGGGATTGCGCGCGGCCAACGCGGCCGGACGCGAGGAGACGCCCATCCTCGCCGGCCCCGACATGTCCTTGCGGGCCGGCGGGCTGTACCGCCTGACGTTCCGTGCTCGCGCCTCGCGTCCCGGGATGAAAATCGCCGCGTTGGTCCAGTCCTACAAGGCCAACGTGTACTACTGGGCCGGCGGGGAGAAGGTCTTCGAACCCGGGACGGACTGGACTGTCTGCGAGACCCTCGTGAAGGTGCCGGCGGCGGGAGAGAAGGGGCACCGGCCGGACATGGAACCGTTCCGCGTCCGGCTCGACGTGCGCGAGACCGACGGGACCGTTCATTTCGACGACGTGGCGGTTGTCGAATGCGCCAAGCTGGACGAGTGGGCGTCGTGGAAGGCGCTCGGGTTCGACGCGCATTCCATCGTGGCCAATCCCCGGTTCGGCAACGCGGCGAAGGACAACTACCGGACCGGCTGGTTTTCGCCCGCGAAGAAAATCGGCTTCCAGCCGATCCCGTTCGGGAAGATCGGTCCCTACCGCCACCGTCTGCGCGCCTCGTGGCCGATCGTCGAGGCGGAAGGGGCAAGGGAGCGGCCGCCGGCCGGCGAACCGGCCGGCGGAAGCACGAAATCCTAAGTCCGAAGCACGAAACAAGGACAGAATCCCAATACCGAAGCACGAAACGAGTGTGAAGCCCCAATCTTGACGCACGAAACGAATCCCGATCGAAATCGGGACCAAGGGTTTGCATCTCCGTTTGGCTTGTCCGTTTCGTGCTTCGCGCTTGAGATTTCGTGCTTCCCGCCGCGGACGCGGGCCGTTTCGGCTCGCGTCCGCGGTGGGTGCGCGGTATCTTCGCCGCTCGATTTTTCCCGACATGGCGATCCCCGGCACATTCGAGGTTCTGGCGCGCGATCCGGCGGGGCCGGCGCGGCGCGGACGGCTGCACACGGCGCACGGCGTCGTGGAGACGCCCGCGTTCATGCCGGTCGGCACGCAGGGGACGGTCAAGGGTATGGCGCCGGACGAGTTGGAGGCGATGGGCTACGACGTGGTCCTCGGCAATACGTACCATCTCCACCGGCGGCC